>NZ_JAGIKX010000028.1:0-41146 GCF_017874635.1 Virgibacillus alimentarius | reverse complement strand
CCCAGAGCTCAGTAAAGAAGAGCAAGTACAGCCCCTTTGGATGCTTTTTTCCTTGAGGTAAGTCTTTCACCGAAGCTTCCATCAAAACCCTCCTAGATAATTATACTATGTCCATGTCATGACATTTGTCGTTGAATAAGTATCATTTTAATGTGATCAATATTATTCCCATACAGATAGAATAATTTAATTCAAAATAGTAACCCCTCCTTTTTAACATATAAAATGCAACTTTTATTCCAAAATCCCACTTTAATTAATTTTCAGAAACTTTTATATTAAATAAGTAGATAAATGATTAAGTAGGATAAAATTACTTTTTTACTAAAACATATTTAGTAGACATTTATGAGGTAATCTGTATAAAGAAATAGACATTTATATTTACATGTTAATTTTGTTTACATTTTATACTTTAAAATCGTATATTAGATATAATGAATTGTGAATATTTGTTTTTGAAAGATATTGGTTACATCATTAATAAAGTTTTTGGGGCATGGCAAGAAGAAAATTACTACCGAACACTTCTTGTGGAAGGGAATAGAGGCCTAAAAGTTGAGTTATAGGAATTATCCATATTCATAACAAACAGGTTCTGGGGTTCAGTGCCTTTTTAAGATAGGAGAATTAGAAATGAGAACATTATTTGAGCTGCTCCGTATTATTGTTATATTTGCACTTCTTGGTGGAGTGGGATGGATGATTATAGGAAACATTTATACAATTAATGAAGCGACTGAAACTTATTCTTGGCTTGGTGCATTAGCAATAGTAGTATTACTTTTTGTTTTATATAGAAATAAGCTGCAATTTTCTGGTTGGTATAAAGGAAAGGGAAGGGCAACACTTCCAAAGAAAGTTTCATTGGCACTAATTATAATTTCTGTATTACTTATCATCTCGCCATTCATAATGGGATTTTTATTCAGCTAAAGGATACCATTCTTCAACAAGCGAATCGATTATTTTTTAATCAATTATAAAAAACTGCGAAAAATGCATAATATTTTCTTTTATTATTAAACGAGTTTATTCTATTTGTATTGAATGGGGTAAACTCAGAACGACTGGAGGTAAGAAAATGAACAATCCTATTATAATCGTTGGGGCTGGCTTAAGTGGCCTTCGTGCTGCCTCTATGCTTATTTCACAAGGCATCGAATGCAAAGTTTTAGAATCGCGAGGACGAATTGGAGGTAGAGTTTTAAGTAAGGCGCCCGCGGACAGGCCTGATCTCGGCAAGTTTGATCTAGGACCAACATGGTTTTGGCCGCAACATGAGCCTGTTATCTCCAGTCTTGTCAGGGAACTCGACTTAAGGACATTCGAACAATACACCGAAGGAGCAATACTATTTGAGCAATCTCAAAATGCCCCCGTACAGCGACACGTGTTACCACAAGGAGCTGTTGAAAAATCGGTGCGTCTCATTGGGGGTATTCAGTCTCTCATTGACGCCGTAGCGGCTACTCTTCCTCATGGCACGGTCGAATTAGACACGCGTGTAACGGCAATTCGTATGAATGAAGAAGGAGCGATCACCCTCAAAGCAGACCTCGCCGATGGAAAAAAGGAAAGTATACGTGCAGGAGCTGTTATCTTAGCATTACCGCCCCGAATAGTGGCACAACGTATAGCATTCTCGCCGTCTCTCCCTGCCAAGCTTACGTCGAACTTAATGGACAAGCCTACATGGATGGCGGGACAGGCCAAGGCAGTTGCGATTTATAATCGCCCCTTTTGGCGAGATGATGGACTTTCTGGCCAGGTAATGAGCTGGGGCGGCCCCTTGCAGGAGATCCACGATGCATCATCCGGTACAGGTTACGGTGCTCTCTTTGGTTTCTTTGGGATACCTGCAAAGATTCGGCATGAACTAGGTGAGGAGAAAGTTCTCAAGCTTGTTGTTGATCAGTTAACGCGGCTCTTTGGGCCTTCCGCTGAAAAACCAATTTCACTCCTATACAAAGATTGGTCCAGCGATCCCGAAACTGCGGTTGACGCCGATTTTAAACCGCTTAAAGCTTTTCCAAAATACGGTCCACCGACGGATACTACTGCGTGGGAGAAGAAGATCACTTTTGCTGGTACAGAAACCTCTTCTGAATTTGGAGGACATCTTGAAGGAGCACTTCAAGCAGCTGAGCGTGCGGTTTTTGAAGTTATTCACGTATACAAAACATATTTATGAAACGATCAATTTAAAAGGCTTATACCTTCTTTGCTGTATATGTAAATCTGCAATTGACAATCGAATTTAAACTTTTTCGTGAGACAAAAATGTACGCCTGTTCCTTCGTTAGATGAATTCAAAGATAAAAAGATCGTTATCTCTGTATTTGTAGGAAGGAACATTTTTATCGAATTGTTTATTTTGTATAACGATTTGCATAGCTAGAGGCTACAAAGGCATTCGGCTTAATTTTTGGTTCGACTCCCATTGCTGCCATTCTTGTAACCATTTCTTTAACAAATTTACGTGTTTTATTCCTTTTACCAGCTCCAATATCAATATGACCTTCTATTGAAAATGAAGCTCCTTGATAAAGATAAGGAAGGACGATATTGACTAACTGTTTTTTTCTTTCTTCAGTAAATAAGGAAACAATCTCCTCAGACAAGGACATTTCGTATGAAATTCGCTCATGAAGATGCAGCATTTTCCACGGAATAATCACTTTTCTAATGCATGCCCATACACCGCTTCCTTTGTTTAGTATGACAATTCCAGTTATGAAGAGGGTCATTTTTTGATGTACTTGAGAATCCGTGCCTACCATTAATCGGTAATTGCCATATGGTTCAGAATGCATGAATTTTACAATATGATGAAAGACTTGTTCAAATGACATTCGATTTTCTTGTAGATTTTGAAACCAATAGTGGTTATCGGTACCGTTTTTCATATTTGCACATCCAACCTTTTCTGCGGTATAGAAAACTGCTCCTATATATAGCCTATGATCTTTGACGCTGAATTGTGCACAAAATTTTTAATGGACGATAAAAATTTTAGAAAAGCTGATACATCTTTGAAAATGTGATTTTTCGCAAAAATAATCAAAAAGTTTCCTTTTCTTTTTGCTATTCTATTAATAAAGGGAGGGACCCCATGCATTATGAAGACATTATTCATGAAACCATTAACTATATCGAAGATCACCTACATGAATCACTAACGATGGATGATTTAGCGAAGCAGGCGGGCTTTTCTAAATTTCATTTTCATCGAATATTTTGTTCAGTAATTGGCACGTCTATTACTGAGTACATTCGGATGCGACGTTTGGCAAATGCTTCAGCGGCTTTACTCTACACCAACGAACGGATTCTTGATATAGCATTTTATTATTATTTTGAATCTCAAGAGGCTTTCACAAGAGCCTTCAAAAAATATTATCGTTTGCCGCCTGGGCAATATCGAAGGCTAATGTCAGTTATGATGGAAAATAAGGAGGAATCTTATATGAATAAACAAGTAAAAGGATGGTTTTTAAGCGGATCTGATCCGTTTAATTATGAGATGGGAATTGATCGCGAAGTTGTTCATCAAGGGAAAGCGTCGGGTTACTTAAAATCTAAAACAGTACTTGATCAAACAAATTTTGCCACAATGATGCAGCAATTTAAAGCGGATAAGTTTATTGGGAAACGCATTAGACTTTCTTGTTTCCTAAAAACGAAAGATGTAGGGTCCTTTTCTAGTATGTGGATGAGAGTAGATGGTGTCTCCGATGATATATTACAGTTCGATAATATGAGTGATCGCCCAATAAAAGGAAATACGAACTGGAACCGGTATTCGATTGTTTTAGACGTTCCTTCAGGCAGTTCCGTTATAGCGTTTGGCATTATTTTATCAGGGCATGGGCAAGTGTGGGTGGATCAGTTTACCTTTGAAGAAGTAGAAGAAGATGTACCGACAACAAATCTAGAGATTCAATCGGAGTTATTGGATGAACCAATAAACTTGTCTTTTGAGGAGGAAATCTAATTGTTGGTCGTTTTAACTGAAGAATTGGATCTTTAATTTCTTACCAGTTGCTGTATACCATATATTTAAATCAATAGGGATAGTACACTCATTGATAAATTTCTTAGCAATACTAAAAATTTTTGATCTCCTTCATAATCTTTTTTTAGATTTGAATAATATTGCTTTTCATGCGTAGCTAATTCCGTGCATTTGTTTAATTCGAAGGGTTCATCGATTTATGATATGTTTCATAGATTTTTAAAAAATCACAAATTCATTGACACTTTCGCAATATTATACTACACTATCTATCATACAAATTTCATACAAACTTATCCAGAGTGGCTGAGGGATCTGGCCCTATGAAGCCCGGCAACCTGTTTTAATTAAATGCAAGGTGCCAATTCCAGCAAATCGCGTTTCAAGCGTTTTGGAAGATAAGGTGTTTAGACTAACTCCTTCCAAAGCGGAAGGTTTTTTGTTTTTATACTGATTTTTTATACGTTGTAAGATTTTGAAAGACACGGTAAAAGATCTATAAACAAACCCTTGTCATTCACAAAATAGCATTACATTAAAGGGGAAGATAGAAATGAATTCATCAAGCATTAAAAAAGGTAATGCGTTGGCATTATTACCATTCTTTATCTTTTTAATTTTATTTATCGGTTCTGGTGTGATCAATGGGGATTTTTATGAACTACCAGTGCTTGTTGCGGTTTTTATAGCTGTATTAGTCGCACTGTTCATGAACAGAAAAATGACCTTTAAAGATAAACTCGATCACCTGACAAAAGGGGCAGGTCACCCAAACATCATGTTAATGGTTATTATCTACCTATTAGCTGGCGCTTTTGCTTCGGTCGCGGAAGGTGTCGGTGCAGTTGAATCAACCGTTAATCTTGGACTGACTTTTCTACCGGAAAACTTGCTCATTGTTGGTTTATTTGTAATCGGCTGTTTCATCTCTATTTCAATGGGATCATCAGTCGGAACGGTTGTTGCCCTTGCCCCAATCGGTGTTGGATTAGCTGAACAAACAGGCATAAGTACAGCATTATTTATGGGGGCCATTATCAGCGGAGCGATGTTCGGCGACAACTTGTCCATGATCTCAGATACAACCATCGCCGCTGTTAGAACACAAGCTGTCAAAATGAGCGATAAATTTAAAGTTAACATTTTTATCGCCCTGCCTACCGCTATAGTTGCTGCTGTTATTTTTGGTGTCCTGACATGGAATGCAAGCGGATCTATTGGCGGAGACCATCCATACGACTTGATTAAAGTATTGCCCTATCTTGCTGTACTTATTTTTGCAGTCGTTGGTGTCAATGTAATTTATGTCCTAATTGGAGGCACCATTTTTGTGGGGTTAGTTGGTTTTTTCTATGGTACTTTTGATGGCATGGAATTTCTGAATTTACTTGGTGAAGGAATGGCCGGCATGCAAGAATTATCCTTATTATCCATTTTACTCGGCGGATTGGTTGAATTGATTCGTGTCAACGGTGGCATCGCCTTTCTACTAAACGCTATCAATAGTCGAATAAAGTCAAGAAAAGGTGCCGAAGCCGGTATTGCCGGACTTGTCAGCGCATTTGATTTATCAACAGCGAACAATACAATTTCGATTATCAGTGTTGGTCCGTTAGTCAAACAAATTACCGAACGATTTGGTGTTGATCCGCGCCGTTCAGCGAGTATCCTAGATATTTTTGCGAGTGCCTTTCAAGGGGTTCTTCCATATGGTGCACAATTGCTGGCAGTTGCTGGGATCGCCTCCATTTCACCGGTGTCCATCATGCCATATTGCATCTATCCGGTACTGCTCGCAGTAGCTGGAATGATTGCAATTGCAACAGGGTTTCCGAAGTTTACAACGGAAAAAACTTCACAGCCTCAAAGTACGCAAAAAAGAAAATAGCCATAAATTTAAAAAATCCGCCCTCCAAACGTAGGAGGGACGGATTTTTTGTTCGTTCAGAACAATTCACTGAGACGCTTTATTGGATAGTGATATTATTAATCTCACAAAGAATTAATTAGAGAAACAAAAGCAAAAGCATATAAAAAATTATAAGATTTGATCGAGCTTCAACCTTACTGCGTTTATGATTTCGAACAAAAACAATTAATTTTATGCGGGAAAGGACATTGTCATTATGGGGTGATTACAAGTAATGGTGAAGTTAGTATATTAGATAATTTATAGATAGACCAGGGGGAAGTTTAATATCTTTTATTTTATTAGGCGAGAAAACACCATTTTCAAGAATGTAAAGGGCGGATGAATCGGTCTTTCCCCCCTGAAAGGGGCAGATATTTTCATTAGCTGACGGAATATAACTTAACCCTTTTCATGATTGACAGAAACAAAATTTCGTCTTATAATTATCTCGAATTCGAGATTAATGAAAGGGTGTCTTTCATGGAACAATCGTCTAATATTGAAGAACAGGATTTATCTTTAAAGCTATTTGTTGTTTTATCCAGAGCCATGGAGTCTATTACAAAACGCGTTGAGGAAGATATAAGAAGGTACGGACTAAATCCCACGGAATTTGCTGTGCTTGAGTTACTCTATCATAAAGGAGATCAACCCATACAGAAAATTGGAACGAAAGTATTATTAGCGAGCAGCAGTATCACGTATGTCGTAGATAAACTGGAAAAGAAAAGTTTTATTGAACGTAAACCCTGCCCTAGAGATCGCCGTGTGACATATGCAGTGATTACAAACGAGGGGACAGAGCTTATGAATGAGATTTTTCCAAAACATAAGGAAGCGATTCAAGACATATTCGCTGGACTAAATAACAGCGAAAAAGATGAGCTAATTAAACAGCTAAAAAAGCTAGGTTTATATGCAGAGGAACTCTAACCGGCTTTTTTTACCCAAATACCTCGAATTCATAATATATTATTTAGAAATAAAAAGGAGGGGGATTTTCCCTTAAAATATACTTCAGGAAGAACAGTTTTAATCTAAAAATGTATACTTAATGGAATAGAAGAAGAAAATAGCTATGTGGGTACTTTATCCAAATTATTCAGGATTTTATCATAAAGGAGAATGTAATCATGTCAAACGTCAAATTAGCAGTTATTTTTTATAGTATGGGTGGAACAAACTATCAATTATCTAAATGGGCTGAGGAAGGAGCGAAAGAGGTAGGTGCTGAGGTTAAGATTCTCAAAGTGCAAGAATTAGCTCCACAATCTGTCATTGAGGGAAATGAGGCATGGAAATCAACGATAGAGGAAACAAAAGACGTTCCAGAAGCGACATCAGATGATATTGAATGGGCAGATGCTATTATATTTAGTACCCCAACACGTTTTGGAAATATGGCTTCTCAGATGAAGCAATTTCTTGATATTCAAGGAGGGCTATGGGGAAGCGGCAAGACCGTTAACAAAGTTGTAAGTGCAATGACTTCTGCACAAAATCCGAATGGCGGCCAAGAAGCAACACTTTTATCATTGTACACCTCTATGATGCACTGGGGTGCTATTATAGCGACTCCTGGTTATACGGATCCAGTTATAATTGAAGCAGGAGGAAACCCGTATGGCACAAGTGTTACAGTTGGTCAAGATGGTAAAATGATTGAAGATGTAGAGGAAGCGGTAAAGCATCAAGCAAAACGTACGGTTACTGTAGCGGAATGGGTGAAAAAAGGAAATCAATAACCTTTTGTAAGATTTAGAAGCCAATTTTGCAAATTGAATCTTTGTACAACGGGAAGGCGCACAGGTAATAGCAACATGAGAATGATATTCTCACGTTGCTATTATCATTCTAAAATAGAGATGTGAATAAATACGTGTGAATTCAAAAAGTCCGCTTCGATTGAAGATCCTAAATAGATTCAGGTGTGTTATATATTTTCGATGATAGACTTTTTCTGTTTATCGCTCCGGGGTCACTTGCCTCTTTAAAGAGAGCTTTTTTTCTTCCCTTAAAAGGAACGTATTCATTTTATAAGAAAAGGAAGTCATGAAAAAAGGTGGGCCATTCTCTTTTAAAATACGATAACCTACTTAGCCTTATTTAAGATACCAATCATGTGCATTTTTATAAAGAACTTTCTTAGCTCTTGCTTCTCCGAGACTATTATGGATCAGATCGATATCTGATAAATAAAAAGGTCTCTTTGCTCTTGTTGAAGGTAAATCTGTTCCAAACATTAAAGCGTCCGGATTAATAGAATAGATTTGTTTGATAGCTTCCGCAACATCAAAGTCAACTCTTCCAAAACCAGTTGCTTTAACTTTTACCCCTTTATTCACTAATGATAAAAGATTTGGAAGTCCTCTTTTTGACAAACCTAGATGGTCGATGGAAACCGCTGGAAGTTTTTCTACAGTTGTTGCTATTTCTGGTAATGAATTGGAATTAATGTATAGTTCAGTGTGCCAATTTACCAGTTCATACACCCTTCTTGCCATGTAATCTAAATGTGATATATTCTCGGATCCTCCACGATTAACATTGAATCGAATCGCTTTTACGCCATATTTATCAAGTGCAAGGATTTCCTCATCCGGTGTGTTGTAGGATAATTGTGTCACACCAACAAAATGATCACCAAGCGTTTTTAATGAATCAATTAAATAGGATTGATCAAATCCTTGAAAAGAACCTGATACAATTGCTCCTCCAATTACATTTATATTTTTCACTGTTTGTAAATAATCTTTAGGAGTAAAAGAAGCAGGCACGAACCCATGATTCTCAAACAACGGGTATCTCTTGTCAATAATATGTAGATGTGAATCAAATATTTTCATTTTTTCTCCTGCCTTCATCGCTTGATTTGCGTGTATGTTACTTTCTTTGCTAGAGGATGTACCCTTAATTGTCATAATATCCCTCCATATTATTTTGGTGATGATCCTTAGCTTTTTCATAACAAAAAACTAAATTGTGAAGTAAGAGCCCTACACACGCTTACTTACACAATTTAGCTAATTTATCCTGCAGCAATTTAAATTAATTTTTACCCAAGTAATTTAAAATCGCATCGCGCAAAAATACTGTTCCGCCTTTCACAACTTTGTCATAATAAGCAGTGAATCGTTCATCAGCGACATACATTTCGGCAAGACCTGCGTGTGCTTCTTTGGAGTAATTTGGCCAAGAATACATAAGCCATTCTTTATGCTTTGTAGCAAGTTTTTGTGCGATGTCTGAGGAAGGGTCTTCATTTTCAACTGCTTTCTCGAGCAATGAAAAGATTTCTTTTTCTAAATCTGTCATCGCCTGATATGTTTCTTGGGACATTCCTCTTAATTTTGCATTGCTTACATCCACCGTTTCGTCTCCATATTTTTCACGTATTTCGTCACCATATTTTCGTTCATTATCATCGATCAATTTTTCTTTGAAGCCTTCAAATTTATTTTGGTCTTTCATGGTAGTTCCTCCTTCTTTGTTTTCAATGGTTTTTTCAACTGTATCTATAATTTTGTCAAGACGGTCACGCTTTTTCTTTAGTACATTATAATGTTTTTTTAACGCTGTAGTTTGATCAAATGTCGGCTGATTCATGATGTCCTTAATATCTTCCAGGCTTACTTCCAATTCACGGTAAAATAAAATTTGTTGAAGTAAATCAACCTCTTCAGTACCGTAAATACGATAACCTGATGCATTGTATTTTGCTGGATTCAGTAATCCGATTTGATCATAATATCGGAGTGTACGGCCGCTCACACCTGATAACTTCGCCAACTGATTTACTGTATATTCCATGATCTTACCTCCTAACAATTATTAGCATAGACCTTTACGCAACGGAAAGGTCAAGGGGAAATAATAAATTTTATAATAAAATCGAATGTTTTTCTTTCCTCTAATCGATTAAACATTTTCTATTTTTATCTAATTTCAGTACATGAAGCAGATATTATTCAAATAACACTGCATAGGATTTTTGCTCCCCGTGCTGTCATGGCAGGCCTGTTAACAACTTTAGGTACGCACGGAGCATACGTTACACTTGGCCTATTTTGGGGATTATTTATTATCCTGCAAGTGAAGAAACGATGTTTAAATCCTGGAACAGCTAATAAATCATTTATTTCGTTCACAAAATTGTCAAACAGTTTATAATCGTTTCTAATAAGAGTGGGGTTGTGTTTGGTAATAGGAAGTAAATCTGGATAATCGATTGTTTCGTTATGAGAGGCTGATCGTTTTCACCGGATTGCTTGTCATTGGTCCTACTGTTCCATTATTATGTATGTATATATATTTCATATTTTATGGAAGAGGTGTAGATAATGTCTTTTAAAACAACAGATTTATGTGATGAATTTTCGGAAGAGTTAGCAATTTGCAAACAGGAATTCAAATCATATGGAGCAAAGCAAGCATTTTGTGGATCTATCGCTACTGTAAAAGTATTAGAAGACAATGTATTGGTTAAAGAAGCTTTAAACGCTATCCCAAAAGGCCATGTCCTTGTTGTCGATGGTGCAGGTTCTAAAAACTGTGCCCTGCTTGGTGACCGTGTAGCAGCTATTGCAGTGACTCGTGGAATAGAGGGAATTATTATTAATGGGTGTGTACGTGATACAGCGGATCTTGCTCAAATGGATGTAGGAGTGCTAGCTTTGGGAAGCAACCCATTAAAAAGTAAGAAAGAAGGAAAAGGCGAAAGGGATGTTTCGGTCACCTTTGGCGAGGTTGAATGGAAACCGGGAGATTATGTATATGTGGATGAAGATGGTGTTATTATATCAGAGAGATCATTGAATTAAGATTTTTGGATGAAAAATTGCCTCTTTGGAAAAAGTAAGTGAAAATTAAAAAGAGGTGTTTCATATGAAGGAAAACAAAAATAATAATGATACGTTTACTGTAGCAGGAACGAATATTGACGCAGTAAAACGTCAAAATGAACGTTCAGGCTTGTCTTATAACGAAGTCAAAGAAATACTTGCTAAAACAACAGGAGGACATGGGACTGGTATTTATAGTGACACGAATATGGAGGTAGTGAGAACGAAAAATCAACAATCGAAAGACAATCAGTAGTTCCATCCGCTGGTTCTTATTTAGGAACCAGCGGATGGAATTTATTTTTGCGTTATTTTTTCTTGTGCTATTTTGACCATCTTTTTCACCATATTACCGCCAATGGGACCTCCGATTTTCCCAGCTTCCTTGGAACGGAGGTGACCATTGTACATCTTATTTAGGGGGATTCCTTCTTCTTTGGCAATTTCATATTTTGCATTGTGCGGGTCAGTAACATTATAACCCTTTGCTTTCATTACTTGCCCCTTTAAATGATATAAATTTTCCCTCGCTTTGGGGACGAGTATTTTATTATCCTTTTTTGCCATATCTATTGCCTCCCTTATAATTAGGATTTCCTCTAATGCAAGAATCACGCATTCCTTTGTTTAACAAATGGAATAAACATAAACATTGATGGTTTGCAGCTCAAAACGCTAGGGTGTTAATCATTTTATTTATCCTTTGGTTTGTTGATGATCTGATCCAATCTCTCCATGTCTTCCCTTTCCATCAAGTCGTCAATTCGATATGGCGATTGTTTCGAGTTGCTTTTTATCCCCATTTGAATCCCTTTTGAGTCATTAAGAATTCCTTCACGTTTACCATCAAAATGAGGAGTAGACTCTGAACCGGTATTTTCCGTTTCTCTGGGCATGACATATCATCTCCTTTTCTTTTTATCATGAAGATAATAGTCAAAAAATATGTATGCGATGTGAATATTACGTTTTGAACGGAGTCCATCTCTTCCTGCATTTAAGAACCTTCTGGGAACGTAAACAACCGGTTTTGTCTAATTATGTGATAAAAGTCACAACTTCTTTTTTCGTGTGCAGTTACAATGAAAGTATTATAAAACAGAATAAGCTATCTCAAAGAAGGGTATAAAGGGTAGTAGAATATTTTAAAAAGGACGTGAATGTTTATGTCAGGCCCAGCACTGAAACATGTGGATAGTCATTCTGCCATTCATGAAGCGGCGCTAAATGAGGCAACTGAGTTAACGGAATTACTTGATAAATTGGTGAGAGATAACCAAAAAGAGAAAGCATTAGAATTAGCGTTTGTTATTGTTGAGCACTGGGAAACTCGAACACTTAGGCATGCAGAATCAGAGGAAGAAGGGTTGTACGAAGACTTAGTTGAAACGTCTCCAGAGTTGAAAGATTCTATTATTGCTTTAACCCGTGACCATGATCTTTTGAAATTATTAATACAAGAAATAAAGGAACTTCTTCGCAATGGAATTAGTGACGATGTTGTACAACGATTTCAGGCCTTAATTTTAGTAGATTTATTGCATAATCAAAAAGAAAAAACAATATTGCCTGATCATTAATATTATTGACTAGATAAATGTTTTATTGGGGAGGCAGATAGAATGAATGCTGAAAAAAAGCAAGCTTCTTCGGAGAGAATGATGAGAATTGTCTCTCCAAATCTTTATAATCATGTCACTGCAGAATTAGAGAAAATGAATATCCATTCATATGATATTGAAGCGAATGTGATAGAAGAAGATTCGGGATTACAAGTAATTGTCAGGTTTGGGGAAGGATTTACACAAGAAAGATCCCAATTATTTTCTTATGATACAGTTACAGCGCTGGATAAAGACATCGATACGTTTATTAAATCCATTGGAGAGGATTGTAAACAAATAATGATTGCCGATTACTTTAAAATGATGAAAATGTAAAAGCCGTTTTTTGAGGTGAGGGAGGATAAGCATGTTTAATTTTGAGAATGAAGCAGCATTTGTTCAGGATCGTGAAGATTTAATTGCTGTACTGCGCATGCGTTTTGGTGATATATCAACGGAAACGATAGAAAGCATTTATGAATTAAATGAATTGGATACGTTAGAACGGTTAATTTTAGTCGCTGCAAATGCACCGACTTTACAGATTTTCCTTGAAGAAATGGAAGAAGGAGACGAAAGCTTTCGTATTACCGGGGAACGTTTTAATCCTCTTGAAACAGTGGGACAAAGGGGCGGTGTAAATGAAGAGAAATAAGAATAAATTATTGCAAAGGTTGAAGCATCTGAAGCGAGGTAATTTAATTAATGACGGTTGGACAGAGGAAAGTCCACGTTCTAGAGATGCAGAAGATATATATCGCCGTCGATGGCAGCATGACAAAGTTGTACGTTCTACACATGGTGTAAACTGTACGGGTTCTTGCAGCTGGAAAATTTACGTAAAAGATGGAATTATCACATCTGAAATACAACAAACAGATTACCCAAGTACCGGAGATGACTTTCCCGAGTACGAGCCACGCGGATGCCCAAGAGGTGCGAGTTTTTCCTGGTATACATACAGTCCAATCAGGGTGAAGTATCCTTACATTCGCGGGGATTTGTATGAATTGTGGAAAGCTGAACGAAATCAGGGCTATGATCCTGTTAAGGCGTGGGAGAATATTGTCAGTAATCCCGAGAAGCGTGAAAAATACGTAAAAGCTCGAGGCAAAGGTGGTTTTGTGCGGGCAGAATGGAGAGAAATGTGCGAAATCATCGCTAGCTCTTCCATTTACACCATTAAAAAATATGGACCTGACCGTATTGTAGGGTTCAGTCCTATTCCTGCAATGTCCATGGTCAGCTATGCCGCTGGTACACGTTTTCTTTCTTTAATTGGTGGTACGATCTTAAGTTTTTATGATTGGTATGCTGACTTACCGCCTGCATCTCCACAAGTGTGGGGAGAGCAGACAGACGTTCCTGAGAGTGCGGATTGGTACAACTCGAAATACTTTATTATTTGGGGTACGAATTTACCGCAAACCCGGACACCGGATGCTCATTTTATGGTTGAAGCAAGATATAACGGAACAAAAGTTGTAGGTGTAAGCCCGGACTATGCGGAATATGAAAAGTTTGCTGATATTTGGCTTCCGGCAAGAGCAGGGACAGATGGTGCACTTGCTATGGGGATGACCCATGTTATTTTAAAAGAATTTTATGTTGATCAGGAAACACCTTATTTTACAGCGTATGCAAAAAAATTTACAGATTTGCCGTTTTTGGTCACATTAAACGAAGACGGGGATGATTGCCGTTCCGAAAACTTTTTAAGAACAAATGATATAAATGACGACCATAAACTTGGGGATTGGAAGACTGTTGTTTGGGATGCAAATACAAATCAATTGGAAGCACCTAATGGAAGTCAAGGCTTTCGCTGGGATGATGATAGCAAGTGGAATCTTGAATTAAAAAAAGAAGATGGAAGTTTCATTGACCCCAAATTAAGTTTTATTGATATGTCTGATGAAACCCTAATGGTAAGCTTTCCAAACTTCTCAAGTGAGAATGAAGAAATTATTAAGCGAGGTGTCCCTGTAAAGCATATTCAGGGCAAAGACGGAAAAGTAATAAAAGTTACAACCGTATATGACTTAATGATGGCACATGTAGGGGTGAATCGTAATTTACCTGGGGATTATCCGACTGACTATTATGATCCAAAGCCTTATACACCTGCATGGCAGGAAAGCATCACTGGTGTCAATAAAAACCATGTCATTCAAGTTGCAAGGGAATTTGCTGATACTGCAGCACGTACAAATGGAAAATCAATGATTGCGATGGGTGGAGGTACAAACCATTGGTATCATAGTGATCAAATATACCGCTGTATCTTAAACCTTGTACTATTAACCGGTTCACAAGGAGTTAATGGCGGTGGCTGGGCGCATTATGTTGGCCAGGAAAAGGTCCGGCCCCTAGAGGGATGGCAGCAAGTCGCCTTTGCAAAAGACTGGTTCGGACCGCCACGTATGCAAAATGGCACATCATTCTTTTATTTTGCTACGGAACAGTATCGCTATGAGGCTAATATTAATAAGGAACAATCAAATTGGGGAGGAAAGTATAATCAGATGCATCCAGCAGATGTTAATGCGCTTGCTGCAAGGCTTGGTTGGTTACCTTCTTTTCCGCAATTTACTCAAAACTCAATTGATCTTGTTCAGGATAGTCGAAAAAAAGGTGCGAAAAACGATCAGGAAGTAATCGAAGACGTTGTTAAGCAAATTAAAGAAGAGAATGTGGATTGGGCGATTGAAAACCCGGATGATCCTAGAAATTTCCCTAGAGTATTTTTTAACTGGCGCTCTAATTTATTGGGTGATAGTGGAAAAGGCCATGAATATTTCGCGAAGCACTTAGTAGGTGGGGAAGATCAAATACTAGGCGACATAGAAAACTCATGGAAACCGAATACGGTAAAGGCAGAAGGAGACCCTCCAACTGGAAAGGCGGATCTTTTAGTCAGTGTTGATTTTCGCATGACTAGTTCAGGGTTATTTTCAGATATCGTTTTGCCTACTGCTACTTGGTATGAAAAGTTTGATATAAGCAGTACAGACATGCATCCCTTTGTCCATCCATTTAATGCAGCCATTTCTCCACCTTGGCAAGCGAAAAGTGATTGGAATACGTTCAGAGAAATCAGTAAAGTATTTTCGGAACTTGCAGAGAAGCACCTGCCGGCATGTGATGATATCGTAATGACGCCACTTGGCCATGACTCTGTAGGAGAAATCGCTCAATCACGTGGAAAGATTAAAGATTGGCGCAAAGGAGAAATTGAAGCAATTCCAGGAAAAACGATGCCTAACTTTAAAATTGTTAGACGGGATTATCCGAATGTTTATCAAAAAATGACTACCATAGGTCCTGAAATTAAAAAAGGGTATGGAGGAAAAGGGGTAAATATTCCCGGTGAGCCGGTTTATAAAGAATTACTTAGCCGGATAGGAGTCTCTAAAAGAGAAGGAATCGGAAAAGGAAATCCGGATTTGTATACAGATAAGCAAGCTATTGACGCTATTTTGTTAATGTCAGGGGCTACAAATGGAAAGAGGGCAGTTGCCGGTTGGAAATCACTGGAGAAGAAAACCGGTCAAAAACTAGAGGAAATTGCAAAAGGAAGACAAGATGAAGATATAACATTAAATGATTTAACGGCTCAGCCGCGACATGCCATTTCAACACCGGTATGGAGCGGGCTAGAAAAAGATAATAGACGTTACTCTCCATTTACGGTGAATACCGAATACAATATTCCTTGGCGTACACTGACAGGCAGACAAAGTTTCTATCTTGATCATGAAATGATGTTGGACTTTGGTGAAGGATTGCCTTTATATTTACCGCCTTTATCAAAAGGACCTTTTCTAAAAAATGAAAAAGGAGTGGAAAGTAATGGGAAATCCATTACAGTAAGGTATTTAACACCACACCAGAAATGGGGCATCCATACGATGTTCACGGATACAACGAACATGTCCACACTATTTAGAGGGTGGCAAACGGTATGGATGAATGAAGAAGACGGAGCGTCTATCGATATTAAAGATAATGATTGGATCGAAGTATATAACCGAAATGGGGTCATTTCTGCACGTGTTGTTTTAACCTATCGTATTCCAAAAGGGATGGCATATATGTATCATGCTCAGGATCGAACATTGGGGGTGCCGGCGACAGCTATAAATAAAAAACGCGGAGGCACGCATAACAGTGTGACACATATATCCTTAAAACCAACGCATATGATAGGCGGTTATTCTCAACTGAGTTATGGTTTTAATTATTACGGACCGACAGGGCATCAAAGAGATACAATTGCTGTTATCAGAGCATTGAAGGAGGTAGATTGGCTTGAGGATTAAAGCACAAGTTGCAATGGTCATGCATCTGGATAAATGCATCGGCTGCCACACTTGTTCGGTGACTTGTAAAAATACTTGGACCAACCGCCCAGGTACAGAATACATGTGGTTTAATAATGTGGAAACTCGTCCTGGACCAGGCTACCCAAAGAGCTGGGAGGATAGAGATCGATTTAAAGGTGGATGGGAGCTTCGGAATGGAAAATTAAAGCTTAAAGCTGGAGGTCCTATCTCCAAACTTGCGAACATTTTCTATAACCCTAATATGGCAGATATGAATGATTATTATGAGCCATGGACCTATGACTATGAGCATTTAATCAACAGCCCGAAAACGGATAATCTGCCCGTAGCAAGACCACAATCAATGATCACAGGGAAATATATGGATAAACCAGAGTGGGGTCCAAACTGGGATGATGACTTAGCAGGTGGCAGTGAAGTTGTACCATTGGATCCTAATGTTCAGAAATTACAGGAACACATTTCAATGCAATACGAAAAAACATTTATGATGTATTTACCAAGAATTTGTGAACATTGCTTAAATCCATCTTGTGTAGCTTCATGCCCTTCTGGCGCTTTGTATAAACGGGATGAAGACGGCGTTGTATTAGTGGATCAAGAGGCATGTCGTGGCTGGCGATTTTGCATGAACGGTTGTCCTTACCATAAGGTTTATTACAACTGGAATACACATAAAGCGGAAAAATGTAACTTCTGCTATCCAAGAACAGAAGCAGGCCTGCCTACAATTTGTTCGGAGACTTGTGTAGGAAGAATCCGTTATATCGGTGTCGTTTTATATGATGCAGATAAAGTAAAAGAAGCAGCTTCTGTTGAAGACCCACAAGATCTTTACGAAGCACAGTTATCTGTCTTTCTCGACCCATTTGACCCGGAAGTCATCAAAGAGGCAGAAAAAGCCGGAATTAGTGCGGACTGGATAGAAGGGGCACAAAATTCACCTGTATATAAGATGGCAATGAAGTGGAAGATTGCTCTTCCATTACACCCAGAATATCGCACATTACCAATGGTTTGGTACGTTCCGCCTCTTAGTCCGATTATGAATCATATTACAAATGAAAATGATTTAAAAACAGATGGATACATTCCGGCTGTTGATCAAATGCGTATTCCTATGGAGTATCTGGCATCTATCTTGTCAGCGGGAGATACGGATGTTATACGAAAAGTTTTGCTGAAATTAACTGCAATGAGAGTGCATATGAGAGGTAAAACAGTAGGCGGTATTGATCAATTTCGCCAAAGTGAATTAGTGAAGGAGGCCGGTACAAGTCCGGAAGAGGTTGAAGAAATGGCGCGGCTCCTTGGAGTTGCGAAGTATAATGAACGTTTTGTTATCCCAACAGGGCGCAGGGAAATGGATGAAAATCTTTATTTTGAACAGGGTACATGCAGCCTTGAAGATTTGGCTCCACCAGAGGGTGTGGCATACCATTCATTCGGGAAAGGGGAGTAGGCAATGGAAGAACAAGAAAGAACATTACTCGTCATTGTCTCCCATCTTTTAAGTTATCCTCAGGATTCTTATATGAATGAGCGTAGTGATTTAATGGATTTGATCATAGAAAACATAGACTCGGAAGTAATAATAGAAGAATTACATCAAGTTTTTGACCTTTTAAATCGTCTAAGTTTACAAGAAATGAGAGAAACGTATGTATCCACCTTCGATTTAAAGTCAAAATTAGGTTTATATTTAACAGCACACGAACTTGGGGATAGCAGAAAACGGGGTGCTGCACTCATTAAATTACAAAAGATGATCAATCAAGCTGGTTTTGAGAGGATGGATGGTGAATTAGCCGATTATATGCCAATGCTTTTTGAATTTTTGGCTGTTTCACCTGAAAACAGTCATCATGAGCGTTTGCAAAGACGGCTTGCTGTAGCAGTTCAGAGAATGTTAAATAATATACCTGATGGTAATCCATATACTCCTATTTTGACGATTTTAATGCGGTATGTTTTTCCCGCTCCAACAGATGAAGAAATTGAAAAATTAGAATTCGAAAGAGAAGAAGCTGATTTAGAAGAATTACCATATCCAATTATGTACGAGTAATAGAGATGAATCTACATGAATAAGCCAAAGGGGGTAAACAAATGGCCGCTATCTTTTGGTGGGTTATTTTTCCATACATCACATTAACCATTATGGTTCTTGGCTTGCTTTATCGTTTTGCATTTCGTCAGTTAAGCTGGGCCGCTCCATCTACGGAGTTCTTCGAGAAGAAATGGCTGCGAATCGGTTCACCGCTTTTTCACTGGGGTATCATTTTTGCCTTTCTTGGCCATGTAATGGGAATGGTTATACCAAAAGGATTTTATGACTTTTTTGGAATAAGTGATGAACTATACCATGCCGGGGCTATTATTGGGGGAGGAATCGCTGCTCTCATGGTGGTTGTCGGTTTAATTATCCTGTTAATCCGCAAAATGAAATTCGAACGTGTCCGGGCACATGCGACATTTGCATCGTTCTTTTCCCTCATAGCTCTAATTATCGTTGCAGGTCTAGGAACGTATATGACAATTATTTACAATACAACGGTGGTTTCGTATGAATACCGAACAACGATTGGACCATGGTTCCGCAGTCTATTTATTTTTCAGCCTAAATATCATTTAATGGAAAGTGTACCATTTGTTTTTAAAGCACATGTTATCGCAGCGTTTGCACTTTTTGCTGCCATTCCATTTACGAATTTAATTCATTTTTACACCTTGCCTTTAGGGTATCCGGGGAGAGCTCCGCAGCAATATCGTTCACGATCTAATTACAGAAAAAAAGGTCTATAGTACTTTAAAAAGAACCAGAAGCAAATGTGAGACAGCTCCTGGTTTTTTTACCGTAATCTCGTTTTAAACAAAATAGTACATGGAGGGGAAGGAAACAATGGTAAAAAAGCATAAAGGAATTAAAAGGAATGAAGCCCTTTATCCACTGTCACACCACCATACGAATGCATTATTTATAGCATTAAAGTTAAAGCAAGCAGGGACCGAGAAAAGCAGACTTTCATTGGAAGAAGTAAAAAAAGATGCTGTATCTTTCTTTGAACCTGGTGGCAAGAAGCATTTTCGCGAAGAAGAGGAAGTATTATTAACAGCTTATGCACAATATGCATCAATCGACCGTTCTGAAATACAAGAGATGCTGTTAGAGCATGTTAAAATACGTGCAAAGTTCGACACACTGAATAAATCTGATACAATTGATGTTTCATTCATGCATGATTTAGGCAACCTGCTGGAGTCACATATACGTAAAGAAGAACGAATTATATTTCCAATGATTGAAAAAGCAGTTCCGGAGGAAAAACTTCGTGAACTCGCATCTCATTTCCATGAAAACAAATAAAAATAGTTTGCGTTTTCTGAAAAAATAATGTTATACTTATATAGAAATTAAATACGCATTATATTCCTTCGGGGTCGGGTGTAATTCCCAACCGACGGTGATGAAATACTATTTCTAAGTCCGTGACCCGCAAGGCACTCGAAGCCGAGCGGTGGACCTGGTGAAACTCCGGGACCGACAGTTACAGTCTGGATGGGAGAAGGAATTTTTGAAGCCAGCAAAGCATTTTGGAAAATGTCCACATCGCATAGGATTCGTGTATCCTTTTTTGGTACATGATTGTCGAATAGATGGGCTATTTTGTTCAAGTATGTTTATTTACCTATAGCTAGCTTGCTAAAATTCTGCCCTTATACCTCTGAAGTGAATTCAGAGGTTTTTAAATGCGTTAAAAAGGGGGAGATTTATTGAATGATAAAAAGTATATGGAATTTGCTTTGACGATTGCGAGACAAGTATCTGGTCAGACGAGCCCCAACCCTTTGGTCGGAGCTGTGATTGTAAAAGATGGAGAAATAGTTGGATTTGGTGCTCACCTAAAAGCTTCAGAAGCACATGCAGAGGTAAATGCACTAAATATGGCAGGTGATAAAGCGAATGGTGCAACAATTTATGTCACGCTTGAACCTTGCAGCCATTACGGGAAAACAGCTCCATGTGCTGATCTATTAATTAATAGTGGAATTAAACGCGCGGTTATTGCATGCGTTGATCCAAATGAGAAAGTTTCCGGAAGTGGTATTGAAAAATTGCGTCAAGCAGGAATTCAAGTAGAAGTCGGTGTTTTAGAAAAAGAAGCAAAAAACCTCAATAAAGCATTTTTTCATTATATAAAAATGAAAACACCATATATCACAATTAAATCAGCGGTAAGTTTAGATGGAAAGACAGCTACATCCACAGGTGAAAGTAAATGGATAACTTGTGAAGAAGCACGTCTCGATGTACATCGTTATCGACATGAACATGATGCAATCCTTGTTGGTGTAAATACAGTTATAAAAGATAATCCAAGTTTGACAACACGATTGCCACAAGGGGGAATAAACCCGGTTCGTATTATTTTGGATACGATGCTGCGGACACCGGTTGGGGCAAAAGTAATTACAGATCAGGAAGCGGAAACATGGATTATTGTTGGGGAAAATGTGAATGAGCAAAAGAAACAAATCTTCAGCAGTAAACCATATGTTAAAGTCATCCAGCTTCAGCAGGAGCAAATAAACATAGATGATGTACTGCGCATATTAGGAAGTAAAGGTGTCATGTCCTTATGGGTGGAAGGCGGAGCCGAAGTAAATGCTTCATTCCTTGAAAGCAGACACATCAACCAAATAATAACGTATATAGCACCAACATTAATAGGTGGAAAAGAAGCTCCTACATCATTTTCTGGAAACGGATTTCAATCAATGGAGGAACGGCTGTTATTAGAAATAAAAAATGTTGAAAAGATCGGTACGGATATAAAAATTATATCTGGTTTACGAGAGGAGGAATCAGGTGTTTACGGGGATTGTTGAAGAAATGGGAACGATTAAGAAGATAAATAAAATATCGGAACAATCTATTAAATTGACGATAGAAGCCGCAGATATTTTAGTAGATATGAAGCTTGGTGACAGCATAGCAGTAAATGGAATATGTTTGACGGTTACAAATTTTAATCAAGATGCTTTTCAAGTTGATGTTATGCCAGAAACGATAAAGTCTACTTCTTTAAATACATTAACAATGGGATCAAAAGTAAATCTAGAGCGTTCGATGTCTGCTAATGGAAGATTCGGCGGTCACTTTGTTTCTGGACATGTAGATGGGATTGGGAAAATTATTACGAAGCAAAAACAGGGAAATGCCATTTATTATACGATTGAAATCAATGATGAATTTTCCAAATTTCTACTAAAGAAAGGTTCCATTGCTGTAGATGGTGTTAGTTTAACTGTTTTCGAGCATAGCGCAAACACATTTACCATATCTCTTATTCCTCATACAACTTCTCAAACCGTGCTTGGATTGAAGGGACAAGGTGATATCGTTAATATCGAATGCGATATGCTTGCCAAATACGTAAACCAAATTGTAGGTGGTCCAGGGAAACAAAAAATAGACGAAGGATTTTTACAAACAAATGGATTTATGTAAAGGATGTGAACAATATGTTCAATACGATAGATGAAGCAATTTTTGATTTGAAGATGGGGAAGCCAATAATTGTTGTCGATGATGAGCAAAGAGAAAATGAAGGCGATTTGGTTGCATTATCTGAAAAAGTTACACCAGAACTGATTAATTTTATGATTACACATGCCAAGGGCCTAGTATGTACAACAGTTAAAGCGGATGTAGCTGAGAGACTCGGTCTTTCATTAATGACCAGTCAAAATACGGATCCCCATGGTACGGCTTTTACTGTAAGCGTTGACCATCAAGATACTTCTACTGGAATTAGTGCAGAGGATCGTTCATGCACCATTCAAGCTCTGGCAAGTAAAGAGACAGCAGCAACAGATTTTAAACAACCAGGTCATATTTTTCCATTAATCGCTAGGGATGGGGGTGTTTTAGAGCGGGCAGGTCATACAGAAGCTTCTGTCGATTTAGCGGTTTTGTGCGACGCCGCTCCTTCTTGTGCAATCTGTGAAATTATAAGAGAAGATGGAACAATGGCGCGTGTTCCTGATTTACAAAAGATGGCGCAAACCTTCGACTTAAAGCTTATAACAATCGAATCTTTAATTGCCTATCGAAAAAAGCATGAAATCCATGTGAAAAGAGAAGTGAAAACTTCCTTACCGACAGATTATGGTGTTTTTGATGTGATTGGATATTCGAATGATGTGGATCAGAAGGACCATCTTGCTTTTGTAAAAGGTGATTTAGCCGCAGATGATCCTGCACTCGTTCGAATTCACTCTGAATGTTTAACAGGAGATATATTTGGTTCTCATCGCTGTGACTGCGGTCCTCAATTAGATGAAGCGTTGAAAAAAATCGCTGCGGCTGAAAACGGTGTTTTAATCTATATGCGACAAGAAGGCAGGGGCATTGGATTAATTAATAAATTAAAGGCCTACCAGCTTCAAGACGCCGGATTTGATACTGTAGAGGCAAATGAAGAGTTAGGTTTTGCACCGGATTTACGGGAATATGGACTAAGTGCTCAGATTTTACAGGACTTAGGTATCAAAAAAGTAAACCTATTAACAAATAATCCAGATAAAATAGCCGCATTAGAGTCATTTGGCATCGAAATACAAGCACGTATACCGATACAGACAATTTCGCGTAAAGAAAGCGAATACTATATGAAAACAAAACAAGATAAATTAGGACATTTACTGGAAATATAATAAGAGGAGTGGAATAAAATTGGGTAAAGTATATGAAGGCAATCTAGTTGGTACTGATTTAAAAATAGCAATTGTAGTAGGACGATTTAATGAGTTTATTACGAGCAAATTATTAGATGGAGCGATGGATGCATTAAAGAGACATGGTGTAGATGAACAAAATGTTGACATTGCTTGGGTTCCGGGTGCATTTGAAATTCCTTTAGCTGCTCAAAATTTGGCAGAAAAAGATTATGATGCTGTCATTGCACTAGGAACAGTTATTCGCGGTTCTAC
Organism: Virgibacillus alimentarius; assembly: GCF_017874635.1. Taxonomy (NCBI): domain Bacteria; kingdom Bacillati; phylum Bacillota; class Bacilli; order Caryophanales; family Bacillaceae; genus Virgibacillus; species Virgibacillus alimentarius. The sequence goes on along the minus strand of NZ_JAGIKX010000028.1, from coordinate 17,429 downwards.
ATCCCATTATGATTATGTTTGCAACGAAGCAGCAAAAGGAGTTTCCAGTGCAACGCTGAAGACGGATAAACCAGTTATTTTTGGTGTATTAACAACGGATACGATTGAGCAGGCAATAGAACGAGCAGGAACGAAAGCAGGTAATAAAGGTGGAGAAGCGGCAGTATCCGCTATTGAAATGGCTAATCTAATGAAAAATATCAATCAATAAAAAGAGCCGAGTAGGAGCCGATTTAAGGTTACTTACTCGGTTTTAAATAAATTCATGGAAAATTAAAGGGCAGTAAGCTAAACTATTACTAGATTATCACTTATACTTGGAGGGGATGGAAATAAAATTTTTAGGATATCAAATACTCGCAATTGGAATTATTTGGACAGGAATGGCCTTTTTCTTTTCAAAAATGACCGAGCCGAGTAAGGTCATTTTTTATGTAGTTACATCTTGGCTATTGTTTTTGATTGTATTATTTGTGAAAAAGTTTTTTAAAGATCGAAAAAGATAACAACATATGATTTAACGTCGCGGATAACAATAAAAGCTTGTTTGCGCGACTCCCTCCTGAGAACAGGTCAACTTTTATTTCCCTATCCATGAATATAATAAACTGAGTAATAGCGAGGACGATAAAGGATGCTTACAATAGAAAACTTGCATAAATCTTATGGTGAAAAAGTATTGTTTAATGATATAACATGTACAATAACTGATCAGGATCGTATTGGGTTAATAGGAGTTAATGGGACCGGTAAATCGACATTTTTGAAAGTAATTGCAAATATAGATTCACCTGAAAAAGGGACGATGAAACATCCAAATAACTATCACATTGAATATTTAGCCCAGGAACCAGAACTCGATCCAAACTTAACGGTTATTGAGCAAATTTATTATGGGGAAGCTGCCATTATGCAGGTGATGCGAGACTATGAAAAAGCACTTCAAGCGCTTGCATCTAATTCAACGAATGAAGAAGCTCAGAATAATGTTTTAAAAATGCAGCAAAAAATGGATGAATACGAAGCATGGGAAGCAAACACAACTGCAAAAACGATTCTTACCAAATTGGGAATCACAGATTTTAATAAAGAGGTTACTGAACTTTCTGGTGGACAGAAAAAGCGTGTTGCGATTGCAAAATCTCTCATTCAGCCAGCTGATTTATTGATTTTGGATGAACCGACCAACCATTTAGATAATGAAACAGTTGAATGGCTGGAAAAATATTTAGCTTCTTATAACGGAGCGTTACTACTTGTTACGCATGACAGATACTTTTTAAATCGTGTGACCAATCAAATTTATGAATTAGATAAAGGAAACCTTTATATATATGAAGGAAATTATGAAGTTTTTCTAGAAAAGAAAGCAGAACGGGAAGAGCTGGAAGTCAGTTACCAGCAAAAACACCAAAACACATTAAGGAAAGAATTGGCTTGGCTGAAACGGGGAGCTAGAGCTAGATCAACAAAACAAAAAGCCCGTGTTGAACGTATACACGAAATGCAGCAGCAAACATTTGATACAAACAACCAAAATATTAATTTTCAAGTTGGTACAAAAAGATTAGGAAAGCAAGTTATTGAACTTCAAGGAATTACGAAATCTTATCAGGGAAAAACCTTATTGAAAGATTTTGATCATTTAATTACCCCTGGCAGTCGATTGGGGATTATTGGACCAAATGGTACTGGAAAAACAACATTGTTAAATATGATGGCAAAACGAGCTGCTCCCGATGAAGGGAATGTCCATATTGGAGAAACAGTAAAAATTGGCTACTATACCCAAGGTGACGAAGAACTTGATGGGGAAAAGCGGATTATTGAATACATTAAAGAAGTGGCTGAAGTTATCTATACAAAAGATGGGCAGCCTATCACTGCAGAGCAAATGCTTGAGCATTTTTTATTTTCCCGCCCGGAGCAATGGACGTATATAAGAAGACTTTCCGGTGGGGAAAAAAGGCGATTATATTTATTAAAAATATTAATGACTGAGCCGAATGTTCTGTTTTTGGATGAACCGACAAATGACCTAGATACGCAAACCTTAAGTGTACTAGAGGATTACTTGAATCAGTATCCGGGGGTTGTTATTACCGTATCCCATGACCGGTATTTCCTAGACCGGGTTGTAGATCAACTGCTTGTATTTTCTGGTACAGGGGAAGTTAATAAGTTTTATGGGAATTATAGTGATTACCTGGAACAAAACCAATCTAAAATAAAACATAAAGAATCAGACTCAAAGCCAAAAAAAGAAACGCGCAGTTCAACGAAGCAAAAACGGAAACTTTCCTATAAAGAACAGAAAGAATGGGAAAGTATAGAAGATGAAATTATAGGGTTAGAAGAGAAAGTTAATGACATTCAACAAGAAGTTGCAGAGGCAGGCAGTGATTTAGAGAAAGTACAAGAGTTGTATAAAGAACAACAAGAGATCGAAGCTGTATTAGAAGATAAAGTGGAACGATGGGAAGAATTATCCTTGTTAGTGGAAGAGTTAGAGAGATAGTTAAATAATAAGTGTAGTCATTTTTGGCTGGGAGGATGTTATGAAACAAATCTATAGTGACATTATACAGTTTCGTGGAAATCATTATGATTTTGGATTTAAGCAAGGGCAATTGCTAAAGGACTCACTAACAGTGGAAAACAGGGAAAAGCAATGGAAAATTAGAAAACCACGCTTTGCGATTGATGTAAATGAGGCAAAAGCAGCTATACGCTCATTTGCACCTGGCATTTGGGATGAATTGCTCGGTCTTCAGGATGCGTTGGAATGGTCGATGGCAAAAATTTTACAGGATTTTGGCGGGTATCGGTTGGAATACAATCGCAGTGGCTGTTCGATTTTAACTGGGCCAGATTATATGATTCGCAACTATGACTATCATCCAAAAACATATGAGGGTCGTTATACTTTTTTTCAACCTTCTGATCAAGGCTATGCAATTATTGGACCATCCCAGAGAATAACGGGCCGTATGGATGGAATGAATGAAAAAGGCCTTGCTTTAGGGTACAATTTTATGCACCGAAAAAAACCAGGAGATGGGTTTATATGCAACATGATTGGAAGAATGGTTTTAGAAAGCTGTGCAAATGTGGACGAAGCAGTATCCATGCTTAAAGAAATCCCACACCGCCATTCATTTAGTTATATCGTATTTGACGATAAGGAAGAGACATTTGTAGTGGAGGCTACACCAAGAGGCGTCGAAGTTCGCAAATCAAATGTATGTACCAATCATTTTGAACTTTTGAAGCACGAAAATCGATTTCATTTGGATGATTCCTATCAACGCATGGAAGCTATCCGAGCACAACAAAATCAAGCTACAGATGCGATCCGTGCATTTCGACTATTGAATAGCACAGATAAAGGAGTTTTTTCAAAGCAGTATAAAAATTGGTCAGGGACCATTCATACTTCTGCCTATTTTCCAAAACAAAAAATCGCATGGATTGCATTAGGTGGGGATCGTGATCCGATGATCTTTGATTTTGCGAAGTGGTTAAAAGGGGAAAATGTGAAGACGACACGCATATATGGTGAAGTAGAAACTGATTTAGGATTTCCTCATATAGATAGAAACACAAGATAACTGCTCGTTTCTACAGTTTTTACTCCTATACTGCATTAGTTTGTATACTTTATGGCAAAAAAGAAAATAGTATAGATAAGCAAAAATAAGATGAAAAACAGACAATTATCCTTTAGAATAGCAATGTAGATCCTTGATAAGTGGAAAAATAATCCTCAATTCGATGTTTAGTTGCGTGATACATACGGGAAAAGGGAAATGCCACGCTAAAGCGAATCAAGGATCAATAATTTATATTGGAGGTAACATAATGAATCTTTTTCAAGTAAGAAAGGGACAATTTGTTTACTATAAAAACGAACTGCATAAAGTATATTCCGTGAAACCAATGTTTAAAAAATCTGTACACCTCTACCGATTAAAAGATATGCAGCAAATTTTAACGAGATCTGCTGATATAACTCTTCACAAACCGAAAGATAAGGACACATTCATATTTTATGGAAAAAGATATACGATTGATAAAGACAAGATACCGGAACAGGGCGATTATATATTAATTATAAAACCCGCCCCAGACTTTTTAGATCATTATGCACTTAATGAGATCGAAAAGGTAGATTATATTGAAGATGGAAATGTGGTAACCACAAGAGACAATGGAGTAAAACATCATGAATATGTAGTCATGGTCCCAGGACGAGCAGAAGACAGTAATGAAATAGCTTATTATGATGCTAGTATAGTTTCTGAAGCGCAGCGAGCACAAGATGAATCACCTGGTTTCCTTTCCGTCAGCGACAATGAATTAAAACCTGTAGTAGGAGATATATATATAGATAAGAAGAATGAAGTAAAAGCTATGATCGTTGCGATGACAGATAATGAAGTGATCTTTGGCCACGGTCTCCGCGTGCACGTTGCTGAATTATTAGATGAAAATAACTTTAAATTAATTTACCGAATTGAAGAGGATTTATAAAAACTAAAGAGAAAAATAGGAGGTTATTAGGTGAATGAAATATCCTCCTATTATTTTTTATTTGGAGTCTCTTTCTCAATGAGGGGGGTTAATCCCAGTGAATAGGCACATCCTTTAAAAAGATTGGGCAAGAGGATAAGTGTGATGCCCGTATTACAAGAGAATAACCAACGACGGATTAAAAGGATTTATGAGACCAGCCTGAAATACAAAAGGAAAAACTCCCCACTCGAACAATCCATAAGGATGTTATTGTGGGGAGTTCAGTTAAATGATTCCTATAGATGTTAAGAATACAACAATAATGGTAACTGGTACAATCGTTTTAATCAAGGTATACCAAGCTTTAAAGGTTCCTACAGATAGGTTACTGCTTAGTAAGAATTCCTCTTTTACTAAAGTGCGTTCCATTTTGTAACCGATAAACAATGAGATAAATAAACAACCAGCTGGTAACATAATATTACTTACCAGAAAGTCAGAAGCATCGAAAACAGTTAAGTTAAATATTTTGAAATTTTCCATCGTACTTGATGATAATGCGGATGGAATACCAGCAATAAAGACAATACATCCCGCTATCCAAGCTACTTTTCTGCGTGAACGTTGCTTTTTTGCAGTAAAAGCTGAAGTAATGATCTCTAGCATACTGAATGAAGATGTCAAAATTGCGAATAGAAAGAGTAATAAAAATAAGCTTAAAAATAATTCACCAAATGGCATTTGTGCAAATGCTTCCGGCAGGACAATAAATAACAATCCAGGACCTTCCGCTGGCTCTAGTCCAAATGAGAAAACAACCGGGAATATTGCTAGTCCAGCCAGAAGTGAAACGAAAATATTCATAAATGAAACAGAAAGGGCTGAACTTGTAAGACTCACATTCTTATTTAAATAAGAACTGTAGGTTACCATTACGGAAACACCAACAGCAAGTGAGAAAAAAGATTGTCCAAGTGCATATAAAACGTTTTCAGCTGTAATTTTTGAAAAATCAGGCTGAAGGAAAAATTTCAAGCCTTCCATGGCTCCCTCAAATGACACAGAGCGTATAACAAGTATAATAAAGAATACAAATAACAAAGGCATTAATAGTTTACTTGATTTTTCAATTCCATTCTTAATACCGAAAGAAACGACGATGATATTAATCAGTATGAATAGCGCCAGTCCAAGAATTGTAATTAATGGACTTCCGGTAATACTCCCAAATAACTGTTCATAATTGGTGCCTTTATCAATAATTAAACCCGGGATTGACATTAGGGAATATATAAGTACCCAGCCCCCAACAACACTATAAAAAGACATTAGGATAAATGATCCAGCAACGCCCCAATGTCCTATAAAAGACCAACCACTTTTTGGGGCCAGTGATTTATAGGCACTTACTGCTTCCTTTTGTGAACCCCTTCCAATAATAAATTCTGCAATTAAAATAGGAAGACCAATAATTATAGTGAATGCGATGAACAGTAGGAAGAAAGCACCGCCACCATTCATACCAGTTATGTACGGAAATTTCCAAATAGCTCCTAAACCAATTGCAGCACCAGCTGACGAAAGAATAAAACCAATCTTTGTTGCCCATTGATCTTTTTGCATGATACGCTTCCTTTCTTTAATTTTTAAGTGTACTAGACAAGAAGTAGAATTTCAATCTTTTTAAATTTCAGTATTCAGCCAACAGTTAATCGTTAACAGTTAACATTATTTTAGAAAACATTCCATAAAAATCAATAATTCAGAAATTTGAAGAAATATTATCTCTGGAATATACTTAAATTAGATTCTAGTATCACTTTTCTAGTTTTCTTAATATGCATATACTTGAAAGCGATTTCATTTACTAGAATAAATTTCGATTCTACTAGTGAGAATGGTGTACACTTTAATATGAATGCGCTTAACATCGCAGCATAAAAAATTATAACATGAAGTTTATATTTTTTCTACAAAAAGTTATAATTTGTTGAAATATTGAATAGATATGTAGCTAAAGGATATGAAAAATTGAATGAAAGTGAAGAATTAAAGACAGGTTGGCGTAGGTGTTTAGCAGAGGGAAGGATATCTATGTTGTTGTTAGTTGAAAATTGTAGCGTGCTCAAATTAATGTAGATTAAATTAGTTACACAATCCTTCTTGTCAGGAGCTGATCGGATGAAAATAGGTGTGTTGGGATCTGGACTAATGGGAAAAGAAGCAGTCAGAGATTTGGTAGCAAATAAGGAAGTTAAAGCTGTTGGTTTAGCAGATATTGATTATGATCGAGCGCAGCAAATATGTAATCAAATTTACGCTCATAAACTTACAGCTTATAAAGTAGATGCAAACGATAAAGAACAATTGGCAAATTTTATGTGCAAATTCGATGTAATCATCAATGCTTTATTTTATTCTTTTAATGAAATAGTAGCTAAAACAGCTATTCAAACCGGAGTAAATTCTATTGATTTAGGTGGACACATTGGTTCGATGACTGATAAAGTTTTAGCTTTAAAGGATGAAGCCAAAGCTGCCGATGTAACGATTATACCGGATTTAGGGGTAGCTCCGGGGATGATTAATATTTTATCCGGATATGGTGCAAGTAAGTTAGACAGTTTGAAGGATATTAAATTGTACGTTGGTGGTATTCCTGTATCCCCTGAGGAACCATTAGAATATAATCATGTATTTTCAATGGCTGGCCTGTTTGATCATTATACAGATCCATCAACGATCATTAGAAATGGAATTAAACAGGAAATTCCATCTTTAACTGAGGTAGAGCGAGTTCACTTTAAGAAATTTGGTCCATTAGAGGCCTTCCATACATCTGGTGGAACATCGACATTATCGCTTTCATTTCCTGATTTAAATACACTGGAATATAAAACCATTCGTTACCCTGGACACGCAGAAAAATTTAAGTTATTGGTAGATTTAAATCTGACAAGAACAGATTATACAGTAGGTATTGACGGTCAAAAAATCAATCCAAGAGAAGTGCTTTTAAAAGTACTAGATCCGATTGTTGAGCTTGGTGAAAAAGAAGATGCTGTATTATTGCGGGTGAAAACCGCTGGTGAGGTACGCAGGGAACCTATCGTTTATGTGTATGAAATGACAACATATAAAGATAGGAAAAATAATATAACAGCAATGGCAAGAGCTACAGCAAATACAGTCTCTGTTGTTGCTCAAATGATAGGAAACCATACGATTACGAAAAAAGGGGTTTATCCTCCAGAGCAGATTATACCAGGTGCTATCTACATCGATGAAATGGCGAAACGAGATGTCCATATTATGGAAACAAGAAGGGAAATGAAACTTCCGGGCAACAAGAAAATTTAACAAAAGAAAAAGCTGTCCTATCCATATGCTCCCCATTAAGTAGAAAGAAAAACAAAATCTATTTGCTTATTGGGGAGTAGTTTATTTATATGTTAAATAAAAAGGTGATGTACCATTCTCTGTACATCACCTTTTTATACTTATTTGGCTGCTTTTTCTAATTTTGTAATCATTTTTAAAGATCGTCCTGTTCCGATTGCTACTGATTCAAGTGGATTTGGTGCAATGTGTACTGGGACAGATATTTCTTCTGAAAGCCATTCTTGAATTTCATTTAGCATTGCCCCGCCACCAGTTATTACAATACCGTGATCAACGATGTCACCACTTAGTTCAGGTGGGCAATTTTCAAGTGTTGCTCGAATTGCTTCTAGTATTTGATCAAGTGATTCTTTAAAAGCTTCATGTACTTCTGAAGACGTGACGGTTATCGTTTTTGGCAAACCAGTAACCATATCTCGACCCCGTACTTCCATGGTAGCTTCTTGATGATTAGGATGCGCATATCCGATTTCCATTTTTATGTTTTCAGCTGTACGTTCACCGATCAATATATTATATTTTTTTCGAATAAACTGAATGATTTCCGAATCAAGTTTATCCCCGCCAACACGCACGGACTTACAGGAAACAACTCCACCGAACGAAATAATACCGATTTCTGAAGTTCCTCCTCCGATGTCGACAACAACACTCGCAACTGGCTCATCAACCGGTAAGTCTGAGCCAATCGCAGCCGCGATCGGTTCTTCTATAAGATGAACCTGTTTTGCACCATAACTGGAAACAGCATTGTGAATTGCTCTGCGCTCTACTGCTGTACTCCCAGAAGGGGTACATACAACAACAGTAGGTTTACGCATGGACAAGCCAATTTTTTTGCTTACCTTTTTCATGAATTCTTTCAGCATTTGTGCTGTTACATCGTAATCAGCAATGACTCCTTCTTTTAATGGACGGATAGGCACGATATTTCTTGGTGTTTTTCCGACCATTTCCTTTGCTTCAGCTCCAACAGCTACTACTTGCTTTGTATTAACATCAATCGCTACTACGGACGGTTCGTTTAGCACTATCCCTTTTGACTTGGAATAGATAAGAATATTAGCAGTACCTAAATCAATTCCAATTTCTTCAGTTGAAAACATATCATTTCCTCCAATAATGATGACATTGCGTTTATTTTATCCAGCCTTTAATAGAATAGACAGATTTGATCTATTAATTTCTGCTGATTTTACATTCTAATACTCATCTATATTCATTACTATATTTTATCATAGTTTTTGGGGGTATATAAACAATTAATACATATATTATTTTTATTTAATGGGTTCGATAGAAAAAGAACAATTCTTTAGAAAAAATCAAGTAACAACTGCGTTACAATTTATCCGCTGGTTGTAATATAAAAGAAGATTTTTTAATGTGTCAATAGCAATATTGTTGTATTTTTTGCCAACTAAAATAGTTTCTTCCATTAACTCTATTTTTAGGAGATCAAAAAATCCTATTTTAATAACGGTTTTATTATTTCAAAATTTGTGATTGATTCTATTAAGCTCGTATGGGAAAGCCTACCATTATTATTACAAAAAACTCGTGCTATGATAATTTTGCAAATCAAAACAAAAGGAGAGGAACAAAGACTATGTTTAAAAAAGCAAGTATAGTAACCGTATTATCATCAGCCTTTTTACTTGGCGGAACTTTAAATACTTCTGTAGAAGCATCTGCTAATACAGATAATACAGAGCAATCATATAACGATAAATATGCTATTAATATTAATGATAGAAATATAGATAAGAAATCATTTGATTGCTTGCAAAATTATGAATGGGTTTGGAACATTGAACAACATTCACAAAAAGGGCAAGATAAAGCAGATAAAGATAACGCTGAACAGGGAAAAGAGCAGCCTGAAAAGCAGGAAGACCCAGTACAACAAGACCAATCTGCACAAGAGGCTGAAAAACCAACACAGCAAGAACAGCCTTCACAAGAAGCTGGGGCACCAGCACAACAGCAAGAACAACAGGAAAATAAGCAAGAACAGACAAATCAAAATCAGCAATTAAATGAATTTGAACAAGAAGTCGTCGAATTAACAAACGATGAAAGAGTGAAGCAAGGACTAGATCCATTAAAAATAGATGAAGAGTTGAGTAAAGTAGCTCGTGAAAAATCACGTGATATGGCTGACAGCAATTATTTTTCACATGATAGTCCTAATTATGGATCACCATTTGATATGATGAAGAGCTTTGGCATTGATTATCGCACTGCTGGAGAAAACATTGCAAAAGGACAACGTACACCAGCTGAAGTAGTAAATGGATGGATGAATAGTGATGGTCACCGAGCTAACATTTTAAACGAAGATTTCACACATATCGGAGTAGGGTATGTCGAGCAGGGTAATCACTGGACACAACAGTTTATTGGAAAATAACTGTTGAAGGAAGCACTTTTCAAATAGTGCTTCTTTTTTTATATTTTGGAATTTCCTGTTAATGCATATTAGAAACATTTTCTGTTGCTACTTTTGAAAGTATCCTTTATATTTTGGATAAATATGAAGTTTTTTACGTGAGATGGGAAAATGCTTACTTAAATTTTTGTGTAGCATACTATGTTAGTAGCGAGGTGTTGTTAATGGTACAAGGTTCAGCTAACTGGAATACAGAGCTGACTAAAGAATGGTTGCAAAATTATGTTGATGATTGGATTTCCTTTTATCGGAAACATATAACAGATGGTGAAGTTGCGTCATATATTCCAATATTGCAAGAAGCCAATCCTAATCATTTGGGAATTACGATCATTGGGAAAAACGGGATGACAATCCGATCTGGGGATGTAGGGATACCCTTTACCATTCAAAGTATATCTAAAGTAATTAGCTTTATTGCAGCTTGCATAGAGCGCGGGGTGGCGTATATGCTTGATCGTGTTGATGTGGAGCCTACTGGTGAAGCATTTAATTCGATCATGCACTTAGAAATGAAACAGTTAAAAAAACCCTTTAACCCATTCATTAATGCAGGAGCAATTACAGTTTCTTCGACTTTAATTGGAAATACATCCGATGAAAAATTGGAATCAATATTTGTATTATTAGAGAAAATGCTCGGCTACCGTCCAGCAGTCAATGTCGATGTGTATGAATCTGAAAGAGATTCCTCCATGCGAAATAGAGCTATTGGCTACTACTTACTGGAAACCGGCTTTCTAGAATCTGATCTTAATATCACGTTAGAAACCTATTTTAAACAATGCTCCATTGAAATAACGACAGACGATTTAGCGCGAATAGGAATGATCTTATCAAATGATGGAGAAGATCCGGAAACACAAGAAGAAATTATACCGCGGCAAATTGCCCGGATAGCTAAAGCATTGATGTTGACATGCGGCATGTACGACGCCTCTGGAAAATTTGCAACTTATGTAGGAATTCCTGCTAAAAGTGGTGTATCTGGAGGTATTTTAGCATTATCACCACCCCGGGTCAGAGATGAGGAGCTACCGTTCACGGAAGGGTGTGGAATTGGTGTATATGGGCCGGCGTTAGATGATAAAGGTAATAGTATTGCCGGTATTCGGCTATTGCGTCATATCGCGACACAATGGGATTTAAGTGTGTTTTAACATATCTTCTACAGATAGGGGGATTTATATGTGCGGGAGGTATACATTGCTTGCAGAAGAAGCAGAAATTTTACAAAAATTTGGTATTGACCGTCCGATAGATGCTTATGAACCAAGTTATAATATTGCACCAGGGCAAAATGTATTAGTGGTCATACATGATGGAAGAGAAAAGCGTGCCGGTTATGTGCGATGGGGGCTTGTTCCATCTTGGGCCAAAGATGAAAAAATTGGTTATAAGATGATTAATGCCCGTAGCGAAACAGCACATGAGAAACCGAGTTTTAAAAATTTGATGGTTAGAAAGAGATGCTTAATTATTGCAGATAGCTTTTATGAGTGGCAGAAAACAGGACAAGAAAAACAGCCTAAACGGATTCAATTAGCGAATCACAGACTTTTTGCTTTTGCTGGATTGTGGGACAGGTGGCAGCGAGATGAAAAAGAGCTTTTCACCTGTACAATTTTAACAAAGGATTCAAATCATTTTATGAAAGAGATTCACCATAGAATGCCAATTATTTTACCAAAAGACAAAGAGGATGCATGGATCCATCCGCAAAACCGGCAGCCATTTGAAGCAAATCAATTTTTGCAGGCACTAGAAACGGATGAACTAACAGCTTACTCAGTCAGCAACTATGTTAACGCTGCAAAAAACAATAGCCAGGCATGTATTGAACCGCTTCTATAATTAATTTAAAAAGGAACGAAAAAAGACTGCTTGATAAGCTTCAGCATATGAGCGTATTAAGCAGTCTTTTTTGTAATCCCATACATTCAGTAGTTGCAAAATAATTTCTGATTTTATCCTTCTGCACGTTCCTCTTCCCGCTTGTTTAGGAGTCTTTTTGTTTCAAAAACGATTATTCCTGATAATCCGATAAGCCCTATTAAGTTTGGTATTGCCATAAGGCCGTTTAGTACATCCGCAAACACCCAGATCACTTCAAGTGATGCAGTTGCACCAACAAAAATAAATAAAACAAAAACGATACGGTAGGCTCTCACGGCCGCGGGATTTTTAAATAGGTATTGAAAGCATTTTTCCCCGTAATAGCCCCAGCCTAAGATGGTTGATGATGCAAAAAACAATAGGCCAATCGAGATAATAAGTGAGCCTGGATCACCAAGGAGCTCGCCAAAAGCAGATGCAGTAAGTGCACCGGCATCAATGGAGCTATCTTCCCACTTACCTGACATGACAATAGTTATTCCAGTAATAGAACAGATGAAAATTGTATCGAAAAGAACTTGTGTCATTGAAACCAGTGCCTGCCGACCAGGAATATCCGTTTTCGCTGCAGCTGCTGCTATTGGAGCAGAACCAAGTCCCGCTTCATTGGAGAATAAACCACGGGCGATACCAAACCGAATAGCAGCCCCAACTGCTCCTCCGGCAGCCGATTCACTAGAGAACGCAGCTTCAAAAATAATACCAAATGTTTCTGGAACAAGTTCTATATTCATAATTAAAACAATCAATCCTGCAATGATATAAAATACGGCCATGATTGGGACGAAAAATGCTGTAACTTTTCCGATTGATTTGATACCACCAAGAATTACTGCACCTGCAAAAATAACAAGTGCAATACCAGAAACCCAATACGGAACTGAGAAATTATCATACATTACATCGGCTACAGCTTTTGATTGTGTTCCATTTCCAATTCCGAATGCAGCAAGTGCACCAAATATCGCAAAAAGAACTCCAAGCCATTTTTGTTTTAAACCCCGTTCAAGATAATACATTGGTCCTCCAGCCATTTGACCATGTGAATCTTTTACACGATATTTAACAGCAAGAATTGCTTCACCGTATTTCGTTGCCATTCCAAAAAATCCGGCTAGCCACATCCAAAAAATAGCACCAGGTCCTCCAAGCGTGACGGCTGTTGCAACACCAACGATGTTACCGACTCCCACAGTACCAGCCATAGCTGTCATAAGAGCCTGAAAGTGGGAAATATCACCATCAGATTTCTTATCATGATTTCTGGAAAAAACAAGTTTTAATGAATAAGGTAATAATCTTAATTGAATTATTCCAAGTCTTGCAGTTAAAAAGATACCAGTCCCCACAAGCAGAATAAGCAAGGGCGGTCCCCAAATGAAATCGCTTACTTTTGATAAAAGGTCCAATAACGTATCCATATCAGTGCTCCCTTCTTAACATACATAATAAATTATAAGAAACCGCTTATATAGGTTCTCTCTATTTTTTAAAGACCCTCCTTTTGCTATTCAGTGTATTTATAGTATTTAGAATATTAGTTAGAATGTCAAGTGTTGATTGTTGTTACAAATAAGATAAAAGTGTAAAAATTTGTCGCTATATGCTAGAATTACTATGAGCTGAAATACTTTTTTAAAGAAGATTTTGGAATAAATGTAAGTATCTTTTATAAAGGAAAAGTTGTTTCGGCATAAAATTGGAGTGTACATCATATAAAAAAGGAGAGAGTAAAATGGGTAAGCGAAATTTATGTTTGGGAATGATAATAGGAGCTATTGTTGGTGGGATAGCTACTTTAATTAATAAAGATACACGGGCTTACACGAAAGATAAAATAGCTTCATACAAATCGAAAACAACTTATTTTGTTAAAAATCCTTCAGAAGGTGTCCGTAAAACAAAAGTAGCTTTTAACCAATTAAATGACCGTATTAATTATAATGCGGAAAACATGGTAAATGCACTAGAACAAGTGGAAAACACATTGGACAAGCTATCTAGCAAGAAGGACCAAGAATAGATAATACAGAAGGGGGATTGTTATGTGAAGAGAGTAGCGGCTTTTGGCAAAACGTTTTTCGGACGTATAAATGATGCGGATGTGTTCGGTCTCTCAGCACAACTTGCATATTTCTTTTTGCTATCTTTATTTCCCTTCTTATTATTTTTAATAACGTTACTTGGATATTTGCCAATTGATGAACAGTCATTTATGGGCTTTATTGACACTTACGCTCCACCTGAAATTACGGAGTTGATAAATACAAATCTTAATCAATTAATTAATGCGCAAAACGGCGGATTATTATCGATTGGTATTATTGGCACATTATGGTCGGCTTCCAATGGTGTTAATGCGATAACGAAAGCGTTTAACCGGGCATATGAGGTTGAGGAAGATCGCTCGTTTATTGTTGCTCGATTAATCGCTATAGCCTTAACGATATCAATGGTAGTTGTTATTTGTGTAGCATTTTTGTTGCCAATTTTCGGGAGAACGATTGGCATTTATCTATTTTCTTTTTTCGGTTTATCGGATGACTTTATACATGTGTGGAATACATTGCGCTGGATCATTTCCTCCATTGTATTTTTTATCGTTTTACTGGCGTTATATAAGCTTGCTCCAAACAAGAAAATACGATTAAGGAATGCAATGTGGGGTGCTATATTTGCTACGATTGGATGGCAATTAGTTTCATTGGCCTTTTCCTATTATGTCAGTACAATCGGTAACTACTCAGCAACCTATGGCAGTCTAGGGGCAGTTATCATTCTTATGATTTGGTTTTACATTTCTGGAATCATTATAATAACTGGTGGAATTATTAACGCAATGATTCGAGAAGAGAAAATGAATGCAAAAAAATAGCTGACCCAAGCGGGCAGCTATTTTAGTAATCGAAGACCATTTAGTATAACCAGAATTGTACTGCCTTCATGACCAATAACACCTAATGGTAAATCAAGTATTTGAAAAAAGTTTGATAAAATAAGCAATCCGATTACAGCGAGTGAGAAAAATATATTTTGCTTTACAACTCTATTCATTCGATTAGACATGCTAATCGCATTTGTGATTTTAGACAGATCATTTTTCATTAAAACGACATCTGCTGTCTCAAGTGCTACGTCGGTGCCTTCTCCCATCGCAATACCTACATCTGCACTTGCTAATGCAGGTGCATCATTAATTCCATCTCCAACCATTGCAACATTCTCAAAACGTTCACCTAACTCTTTGACATAATTAACTTTTTCTTCTGGTAGACATTCTGCAATATATTGATCTATTCCTGTTTCGGATGCAATTGCTTTTGCTGTTACTTTGTTATCTCCAGTTAGCATAACGGTGTGAATGCCTTGTTTTTTTAACGCTTTAATTGATTTTATTGTGTCTTTCCGAAGTGTATCTTTTAAAGCAAAGAGGGCTACAATTTGGTCTTCAACCTTCACAAATACAACTGTTTTCCCTTCATTTGCCAAGGTAGAGGCAATTCCATCGTGGAAGGTTAATGCATCTTTTTCCCCTACAAAAGCTGCTCTGCCAATTTCCCACTTTTGATTATCTACATACGCTGAAACTCCATTGCCGCTAATCGTTTTCATTTCTTGAACATGAATCGAATTAATCTCTTGCTGTTTTAAGCTATATGTTGTTATTGCATGTGCAAGAGGGTGTGTCGATTCCTTTTCAATCGCTCCAGCAATTGCAATGATTCGTTCTTTATCCGTATCAGATTGAAAGTAGACATCAGTTACGACGGGCTTACCATTCGTTAATGTTCCGGTTTTATCAAAAGCTATTGCTTTAACATGACTGACGTTTTCAGCATGAACACCACCTTTGAACAAGACACCTTTTTTAGCACTATTCGATATAGCCGCTAAAGTGGCTGGCATAATTGATGCTACAAGTGCACATGGGGATGCAACAACAAGTAGAATCATAGCACGGTAAATACTTTCTGTTAATGACCAACCAAACAGTAAATAAGGTAAAAACATCATAACCGCAACAACAGCTAAGACAACCTTAACATACGTGCCCTCAAATTTTTCAATAAATAATTGGGACGGTGATTTTTCTTTTTGAGCAGAATGTACTAAATGAATTATTTTTTGAAATAGTGTTTCATGTGCAGGCTTTGTAATTTCAATGGAGATGGACCCGTCTAGGGCAACCGTACCTGCAAAAACATCTTGTTTATTTGCTTTATTAACAGGTACGGATTCTCCTGTAATAGCACTTTCGTCAATTGATGTTGCCCCCTTTGTGATGATCCCGTCTGCTGGAATACGCTCACTGGCACGTACGAAAATAGTATCTCCAACTTTTAGGTCTGAAACAGGAACAATTTTTTCAACTCCATTTTCTACTAAAACTGCTTCCTCCGGTTGTAAATTCATCAATGAAGAAATTTCTTTATTGCTTTTATTTAAGGTATATGTTTCTAAAGCCCCGGATAAAGCAAAAATAAAAATCAAAATAGCTCCTTCAGTCCAATAACCAATCGCCGCAGAGCCTATAGCAGCGAATATCATTAACATTTCCACATTTAATTCTTTATTTGCTATTGTTTCTTCTATACCTTCTTTTGCTTTAGCAAATCCACCTACTGTGAAGGCGATTATATGGAAAGTAATCCATAGCGTCGGCGACAAGGAACCTTTTAAAGCCCATGTTATTAGAATTAACAACCCACTAAAAAGTGCTGCG
Source organism: Virgibacillus alimentarius (assembly GCF_017874635.1). Taxonomy (NCBI): domain Bacteria; kingdom Bacillati; phylum Bacillota; class Bacilli; order Caryophanales; family Bacillaceae; genus Virgibacillus; species Virgibacillus alimentarius. Next base: position 441 of record NZ_JAGIKX010000028.1, on the reverse strand, counting down.
ATTAACTCACTATGTTCTTTAAGGCGATTAAAAAAAGCAATATTGGATGAACCTTTATTTTTAATGTTAACTGAACGAACTTGCTCTATATTAGTTTCCATAGCTGTCCTCCATTATCTTTTATTTATAATAATTATAAATAAATATCTATTATTATATTATCATTATTATATTATATGTCAAGAAATATTTTACAAAACGGGCAACAAAAGCTGCTTGGGAATGATTTTCATTATCATTTATTTATAATTATTATAATTTAATACTTATTATTATATTATCAAGATAATCTGAGATGTCAAGAATAAACTCAAAAAAAGCGCATTGGATTGCAGTCCAATGCGTCTTTAGTTCGCCCAGCATGGGCGAACTCTAACGGGTGAAAGTCCCGAGTGCAACCATGTAGCGGTAAGCACATAGCCAAAAGCAAGGGTGTCCATA
>NZ_JAGIKX010000027.1:0-42258 GCF_017874635.1 Virgibacillus alimentarius | reverse complement strand
ACTTTGTATTCGTCGTTGAAAACATTGTATCACAAGGAGTTAATATGACCCTTTTTGTTTATCCTTTTCTTTTACACAATTATATGGACTTAATCTTTCCGGTTGATAATTCCGCGCAGCAGTTGATATATGTTCTTTTCCGGTTGATAATTCCGCGCAGCAGTTGATATATGTTCTTTTCCGGTTGATATCCCCGCGCAGCGGTTGATACATGTTCTTTTCCGGTTGATATCCCCGCGCACCGGTTGATACATGTTCTTTTCCGGTTGATATCCCCGCACACCGGTTGATACATGTTCTTTTCCGGTCGATATCCCCGCGCACCGGTTGATATATGTTCTTTTCCGGTTGCTATCCCCGCGCACCGGTTGATATATGTTCTTTTCCGGTTGATATCCTCGCGCAGCAGTTGATATATGTTCTTTTCCGGTTGATAATTCCGCGCAGCAGTTGATATATGTTCTTTTCCGGTTGCTATCCCCGCGCACCGGTTGATACATGTTCTTTTCTGGTCGATATCCCCGCGCAGCGGTTGATATATATTCTTCCAGTCGGTTCCACCTCTCTGGTTCAATTTTCATCATCTACAATCGATGTATTCAGTCCTTCATCTCCATAAATGACAAAAATTAGTCATAATAAAATTCGAACAAAGTATGTGCACATGTTATAATAGTCCTAAGTATGGTATCCTATCAATATATGGGGTATTTTAAAATGAACTGCACGAGGTGAACAAAGTGAGTAAAACTTCTACCGATATGATTGGAAAAGTTACTGATTCAAATCAACAACATACAACTTCTATCATCTCCGATATAAAATCACTTGTAAAAGGCATTGTGTTAATATCGAATGTTCTGCCGGTACTAACCGGATTGGCATTAGCGCTCTATTTTACCAATGCTTCTCTTGCGGAGAATTGGAATGTGATTCTACTGACATTAATTGGGAGTACCCTTGTTATGGCTGGAGCATTAATGCTTAATAATTGGTATGAAGTTGATCTCGACAAGGAGATGCAGCGGACAGAGAAGCGACCAACTGTTACAGGAAGCATTCCTCTTAAGATGGTTTTAACAATGGGAATCAGCACAACGATTCTTGGATTCATTCTTCTTTTATTTACAACATTTGAAGCGACGGTATATGCATTTATAGGTTGGTTTACTTATGTTGTATTGTATACGTTCTGGTCAAAACGAAAATATACACTCAATACAATCATTGGTAGTGTTTCCGGAGCAGTAACCCCTTTAATAGGGTGGGCTGCAATTGAATCAGCATATCATGTTGTTCCAATTGTACTAGCTTTGATCTTGTTTATCTGGCAAATTCCACATACGTTTGCCATCGCCATAAGAAGATGTGATGAATATAAAGCGGCTGGGGTACCGATGCTTCCAGTCGTATGTGGTGTCGAAGTGACAAAACGTCAAGCGCTTATCTATATAGCCTGCTTGCTTCCATTACCATTGTTTTTAACTTCGCTTGGCACAGCATTCGTCGTTCTTGCTTCGTTGCTGAATGTAGGTTGGCTGGCGCTTGGAATTAGTGGGCTTTTCACAAAAGATAACTTGAAATGGGCGAACAGGAACTTTTTCTATTCATTAAATTATGTGATCATCCTTTTTGGTATGATGATTGTATTTACCGGATTTTAATCTTAACATATGTACAAAAAAGCTATCTCCAAGGGCAGAGGATTTGTTTTATTGCTCGAAGAGGTAGCCTTTTTAGTTTAGCGAGCTTCTGTTGAGACCATCGTTGATTCCTTATGCTGGCTTGCTTTTTTGCCGTGCAAGAAGTAGTAGACACAGCCTCCTACTAAAGTAAGTCCCGCCATTGATATATATAACCCTTTAAAACCGATGACTGGTATTAAAAATCCAAGAAAGAAAGGTCCGATGCCAAGTCCTGTATCAAGGAAAATATAATACGTTGATGTTGCTAATCCAATGCGATGTTTTGGAGATTCTTTAACCGCAATTGCTTGTGCACTGGACAGAAATGTGCCATACCCAAGGCCAACGAAAATACCCGCTAATAAAATCAAATAACCTTGAATATCAGCAAAGCTTAAAATGAGAAAAGCCATTGCGAATAATAGAAAGGCGGGATACATCACAAAATTCTCCCCTTTTGTGTCAAACCAGCGTCCGACAAAAGGTCTTGAAACTAATGTCGCCACGGCGTAAAAAATAAAGAAGAAGCTGGCGATATCTACTACATCGATTGCGATCGCGTAGGAATTGATAAAAGATAAGATACTTGCATATCCAAGCCCCATAAAACCAGCGATAATGGCAATCGGAATCGCTCTTGGTTCAAGAAAACTACTTCGTTTAAATCCTTTTAAATCCTCCAATTGCTCTTTCGTAATTTCAGATTTAGGGACTGTTAAGAAAAAGGAACAAATAAAACTAAAGCCAAGCAGAATGATACATAGAATAAAGTTGATACTAAAATCCGCGTGCTGGTGGATAAACATACCAAGAAAAGGTCCTACAGCTGCAGCGAGTGTAATACTTAAGGCATAATAACCTATGCCCTCTCCATGCCTTTGTTTTGGAATGATAGATGCAACAATGGTTCCAGTGGCAGTGGATGCGATGCCTAAAGCTGCGCCATTCAAAAGGCGGATAAGATAAAGGAACATCAAACTATCGATCGTAAAATAAAGGAAGTTCGTTAATAATGTAAAAATAAAACCGATATAAAGAATCTTTTTTTGCCCAACGGTATCGACTAACCCTCCGGCAAATATCCTAGCAATCAAAATGCCGATGATAAAAATACTGGAAGCTAGACCTGCCTCACTGGGCGTGGCTTGGAATTGATCTACTGCAAAAACGGATATAGTGGCCATTAATAAATAAAAAGTAAAGTATAGAAAAAAATTGGCAGTTGATACAATGAGGAAATCTTTTGTCCACAATTTTGTGCTAGTCATCTATTTTTCCCCCTTTCTTGAAGCAAATTATCACGGATTTGAGGAATAAAATGAAAAGCAGCAAGTAGCTCTTCTTCAGGAATATCCTTTAAAACTTGATTTTCTAATCTCGTAATCCTCTCCCTGCAAGACTGATATACTACCTCTCCCTTTGATGTTAATTGGATGATTTTCTCCCGTCTATTTTTGCCAGGAATTTGTTCCATCAGCTCTTTCTTTTCTAGACGATGGACACTTCTTGTGATCGAAGGTTTCTCGATATGATAATAATTTGAAATGGTTACAAGTGTTGAAGGACCTTTCTTTTTGACGTAAAAAATAATCTGCCACAAGGAATAAGACAGGTCGTATTCCTTCAGCAGGTCATTTAACTTTGATGTGAGCGGCCGGTATAATAATAAATAACGCTGGAAAAAGCCTTGCATGTTATTCGCTCCTATCGTAACCTTAGATAATAGTTAACAAAGGTAACGATACATAAATTTTATGGAGCTGTCAATGTTTCATGGTAAAAATTCTTATTTCGTTTCCTAAATATGATACACTCTAAACGAGCATTTCCCTTGTATTACATAAACAGGAACGAAATATAGGAGCTATGCATACATGGAAAACTTTGAATCGAACAGGAATAAAAGACAGTTGACATGTCCAAACGTTTCCTTTCAATTTAGTTTAAAATTAAAAATGATCTTGCTTTTCAGCTTGCTGATCATCGGTATTTTTATCATTTTCGGATTATTTTTGCGTTCCTTTATTTCGGCTACTATGGAAGACCAAATCGGAAAAAGGGCGTTAGGTGTAGCGAAAAGCGTAGCAAATACACCTGAAATAAGAGAAGCCTTTGAACTTGAAAATCCAGCAAGGGTGATCCAGCAAATTGTTCAGCCTATCCAGGAAGCAACAGATGCGGAGTTTATCGTTGTTGGAAATGAAGAGGGTATTCGCTATTCCCATCCGGATCCTGATCGTTTAGGAGAAAAAATGGTAGGGGGCGATAATGACAGGGCACTAAATAAGGGTGAATCCTATATTTCCAAAAGCACAGGGTCGCTTGGACGATCCATTCGCGGCAAAGTGCCTATATACGATAACCATAACAATGTCATCGGCTTAGTTTCCGTTGGATTTTTAAACAATGATGTCCAAAGTATTATTCAAAATCAAAGCAAATCTTTGTGGTTTACGTTATTGGGGATTGTGCTTCTCGGAATTGTTGGGGCCATTTTCATTTCCCATTACATAAAAAGGCTTTTGTCTAATATGGAACCGGAGGAAATTAATCATTTATTATTGCAAAAAGAAGCGATTTTGCAGTCGACACATGAAGGGATTATAGCAGTGGATCACAATGGACTAATTACAATGATGAATACTGCTGCACAAAAGACGTTATTTGATAAACAAATACAAAATGCTGCCTATATGGGCAAACCAGTTAAGGATTTATTGCCGCATTCTAACATATATGACGTACTGACATACGGGGAAAGGCATTATGACAAAGAAATGATTCTTGGCAATGATGTCGTTCTCGTCAATCGAACGCCGATCTATCACGAACGAGCGATCACTGGGGCGGTGTCCACTTTTCGCAGTAAAACAGAAGTGGAGCATGTCACAAAAGAATTGCTGCAAATTAAGCAATATGCAAATGCACAGCGTGCGCAAACCCATGAATTTTCAAATAAGCTTTACATTATTTTAGGATTGTTGCAGCTTAATCAAATTCAAGAGGCCATTGATTTTATCAAAAAAGAAAATAATATCCAGCAGGAATGGTCGCGCTTTTTGCTTGAAAATGTGTCTGATCCAACGATACATGGTTTACTGCAAGGGAAATTCAATCAGGCAAATGAACTCGGCATTACCATGTTCATTCAGCCAGCTAGCCAACTGACCTACCCACTTACAGGCAGTAAAAAAGATGCTTTATTGACAGGCCTTGGCAATTTACTGGAAAATGCCATTGAGGCTGTGAACGTTCAAAATCGTTCTCAACGAGAAATTTCTATTTTCTTTACGGATATTGGTGAGGATATTGTCATCGAAATTGATGATTCTGGTCCGGGAATGAAAGGTGAGGGAAATATTTTTGAGCAAGGCTATTCTACGAAAATTGGTTTACATCGCGGTACCGGACTCGTCTTAACAAGACTTCAGCTACGAAAAGTTGGCGGCGAAATCATGCTGGAAGACGGGGAGTTAGGTGGAGCCTGTTTTATTATCATCATACCGAAGGAGGCTGAAAATGAAAATGAGTGAAAAATTCCAAGTCCTTATCATTGAAGATGATTTTAGAATCGCTGATATTCATCATCAATTTGTTGAAAAAATGGGAGATTTTATTGTACTGGAAAAAGTGAAAACCGGGAATGAAGCGTTAACCTATCTTCAAAATACGGAATCGATGCCAGATCTCATTTTATTGGATATTTATATTCCGGACGTTGAAGGTCTGGATTTATTATGGGAGCTCCGGACAACATTTCATCATATTGATATCATGATTGTAACCGCTGCAAATGACGTTGAAAAAGTAGAAGAATCGCTTCGGGCAGGTGTTTTTGATTATATTATCAAACCTGTGGATGTAGCACGTTTTGAGGAGACATTAAAACGATACAAACAACAGCGTCAATGGATTGCATCCAAAGAAGTGATGGAGCAGAGAGATATTGATTTTATCAGGAGGGGAGATGCTCTTGCTCCTTCCACTGACAATGGCAATCATAATTTGCCAAAAGGTATTGATCCACTTACATTAAATGAAATTACAAGTTTACTAAAAAATAATGAAGTGCAGGGAGTAACTGCTGTGGAGCTAAGTAAATTAATCGGTACAAGTCGATCAACTGCAAGACGTTATTTAGAATATTTGGTATCCGTTGAAAAAATCCGTACAACTCTGAAATACGGAAGTGTCGGCAGACCAGAGAGGAAATACGTATTAAAATAAATAACTTGTTCTCCTATCTGTGAAACTTATGAACAAAATGAAGAATAAAGAGGTTAAGCCGTTTATGTTTAGAAGGTTCCCCATGCAATGTATTCATGATATTTTTTAATTAATCTAAAAGTAACGGGTTACCCCCTTTTTTGGATGGAATTGCGAACGCTTTCATTGATGGTATGCTTTAATTCCATCATTTATAAGGCGGAAAGGAGAGACAAAATTGGATTTAAGTTTGATTGCATTTATTACGATATTTATTATTGTGTTACTGCTTATAAGCGGAAGAGTGTCACCAATTATTGCCTTGGTGCTTGTACCAATTATCGGTGCATTTTTTGCAGGTTTTGATATTACCCAAATCGGGGATTTCTTTGATGAAGGTATTGCATCCGTTATCAATGTTGTGATTATGTTTATTTTTGCAATCCTTTTCTTTGGGATTATGCAAGATGTCGGTTTGTTTGATCCACTTATCAATAAATTGATTGCTATTTCACGAGGGAACGTTATCGCGGTCAGTGTTGGGAGTGTTCTAATCGCAATGGTTGCACAATTGGATGGCTCTGGGGCTTCCACATTCTTAATTACCATTCCAGCGCTTCTCCCGCTATATAATCGATTGAAGATGAACCCATATTTACTCCTCTTATTGATCGGTGGAAGTGCAAGTGTGATGAACATGCTTCCATGGGCAGGCCCTTTGGGTCGTAGTGCTTCTGTACTAGAGATGGATGTTACCGAACTTTGGAGACCATTAATACCAATCCAAATCATTGGAATGGTACTTATGATCGGTTTAGCTGTTTTCCTTGGGTATTTTGAACAACGCAGAATTCGAAAAAAATATGGTGATGTACAATCTGCTGCTGCGTTAGAAGAAGAGGCAGATGAAGATCAATCCGCAAATGAACCTCAAAATCGTAAATGGCAGCGACCAAAATTACTATGGGTCAACATCATGTTAGCGATAGCCGTTATTGGTGTTCTCGTATGGGGCATCATTCCGGCAGGTTTTGTCTTTATGATTGGTGTCAGTATCGCACTGCCAATTAATTATCCGAAAATGAGCGATCAAATGGAGCGAATCCGTGCACATGCCCCGAACGCATTAATGATGGCAACGATTATTCTTGCGGCAGGTTCGTTCTTGGGAATATTAAATGGCACAGGTATGCTGGATTCAATTGCTGAAGATACTGTCAAAGTCTTGCCTGCTTTTGTCGCCCCTTATGTCCATTTGATTATAGGATTTCTAGGTGTACCATTTGAATTATTACTAAGTACAGATGCATATTATTTCGCACTGCTCCCTGTCGTTGATCAAATTGCAGCAGGTTTTGATATTGCTTCGTTATCGACTGCATATTCCATGATCATCGGAAGTATTGTTGGTACTTTTATTAGTCCGTTCTCCCCAGCGCTTTGGCTCGGGCTAGGCCTTGCAGGACTTGAGATGGGGAAACATATACGTTATTCCATTTTATGGTTGTGGGCCATCAGCATTATTTTATTAATCGTTGCGTGCTTGATGGGGATCATCACCTTATAAGCATAAAAATAAGACTGCAGGAGCGGATGCACTGCAGTCTTATTATATGTTTGCTAATGATTCTTTTATTTCTTCATAGTTGGCATCCCAAAACTTCGAATCATTTTGGAATGATTTTGTCATGAATTTGATAATTTCTTTAAACTTCTCTTGATAGTTTTCTGCATCTTTCGGTGGAATGCTTGCTTTATGTTTATCAACAAACGCTGCGGTATATACTGATTTTGGTCCCCATTTTGCAACTTCATTCCCGTTCGCATCAATAAATATATAAATTGGAACTGTGCGGGATTTTCCATTGGTCAAATACTGATCCATTAATTCTAAGTTTTCATCGCGTAGTAGAACACGGACTGGCATTTCTGTTTTTTCTGCAAAGCGAAATAAAATCGGCAGATCCATCATACAATGACCGCACCAAGGCTCGGCAAGAACAATTACCCTTAAGTTTTTCTCTTTTACAGACTGAAAGAATGCGTTATCCTCTGGTAACGTAAAGTTTTTATAAACATGATGAAAACCATCTTTTAGTTTATCCAATGTTTTTGTATATTCTTCAGATGTTAATCCCTTATTAAACCAACCATTTAAATCCACTTTCGATCGACTCCTTTTATGATGATAACTATTTTCAGTATAAGCGATTGAATTACTAACGTAAATGGAACTGCTTTAAACAGAGGGTTATGCATTGTTGTTCATTTTCATATATAATAAAACAAAAGAAAATTCTTTTGATCAGCGGGCCGAAAGGAGCAGTTCATTTGAAAACGACTGCCGAATTAGCAAACAGCGTCAAAATAAAAGAATACAAAAACGGAGTATCGATCTTGGAAAAAGATGAGCTTCTAGAATTTATCGGGAAAGGTAGAAGTGCGGTTGTTTTTAAAATGAAACATACAAACAAAGCACTTAAAATATTTTTCCCGACATGTGCACAAATTGCTAAAGAAGAAGCTGACATATATAGAGTACTTGAAGGGAACGTATATTTCCCAAGATTATATGAAGCAGGTGATAATTACTTAGTAATGGACTATATTCAAGGGGTAACATTATTTGACTGTCTGGCCCAGGGGATAGAACTTAACGAGTTAGTCATTCAACAAGTGGACAAGGCCTTACTTTCTGCGAAACGGCTCGGACTTAATCCTTCAGACATCCACCTTAAAAATATTATTTTACTGCCCGAAGGAAAAATTAAAATTATTGATGTTGCCAGATTTAGACAAACGAAAGATTGCCGCCAATGGAAAGATTTAAAGAAAGCTTTTTTTAAGTTTTACAAAAAGAATTTCTTTCCGAAAAAAATTCCTGTATTTTTATTAAATTTCATTGCATTTTTATATAAAAAGGTAAGTTTCTCATTGCCTGTTGTATACACTCTTTTTTAAACAAAAAATGCCGTTTGCACGATTGCTTTATCGTCAAACGGCATTTTTTTGAGGTTGTAATTATTTTTTCTGTGATCCTTTCGAAATAACCCATACAATGAGTGCAATCAATAACATAAGGCCAGCACTAACTAAAAATGGAAGCCCTAATACTTCAGCAACGGTTCCTGAAATAAAAGAACCTGCAACTGCCCCTAGCGAAAAGAAGGCATAAAAAATACCATATGCTTTCCCGCGATCGACTTTGGAAGATGTTTCTGCAACAATTTGATTCATCGAAGGAAAGACAAGTGCAAATCCGCCACCATAAACGATCATAGCGAAAATACTGCTAAGGAAACTAGGGATAAAGCTCAGCATTGCAAGTGCGATAGCGATAAATGCAATACCGGTTAAAACAAGTCCCAGAGATGCGTACCTGTCATAAATTTTATTGATTGGTGTTAAAAAGATAATTAAAGCCACGATTCCAAAAATACTTAAAAGCATTCCGGTTGTTTCGGATGTAAGACCTAAATCATCCACTTTTAAAGGAAGTGCAAAGGCCAACGTGCCATTACTTACCATTAATGCAAAAGCAGCGAGGGAAGCTTGCATCAGGAGCGGATGTTTTAGGAGAGGAATAAAATGTTTCAGAGCAACTTTGTTTCTTTCACTGGAAACGAAGGATTCTTTAATAAATCTTGCTATTAATATAGAAGATATGATAAATAAGCCTGAAATCATTAAAAAAACAGATTCGACGGAAGCCCGTGCTGCCATAATTCCGCCGATAGCGGGGCCTATAATAGCGGCAATCCCAATACTCGCTCCGGTAAAGGCCATTGTTTTTCCTCTTGATTTATTGCTAGACATATCACCAACATATGCAAAAGCAGCCGGAATTAATATTCCTCCCGCAAGCCCGTGCAGGAGTCGGAAAATAAAAAGCTGTTCGCCAGTTTGTGCGTACGGATAAAAAAATAAAACAATGGCAACCGTAACCATCCCGGTAAGCAGCATTCGCTTACGTCCAAATCGATCAATCCAATGGCCGCCAACAACATTTCCAAGCATATTTGTAAGGGAATAAACTGCGACAATCGCTCCTGCTAAAATATGAGAAGCCCCTAATCCGAGTGCATAAGGGGTGATGATTGGCAACTGTACGAATGTATCTAAAAATGCAACAATGATAATGAAATAAAGTAGCTTGTTCATGTAATCGACCTTCTCTTTCTCTATACTTCTTTCATTATAACGCTCCATAAGTTGCCTGTCACTTTATGTATGATAAGATTCATTTTTTTGTAATAAGACTGTCTCATAGGAAGATAATCTCCTTAAAGACAGTCTCATTACGGCTACGAATTGTTCCTATTGTTCATACTTTCTTCGGCGATTTGGATCATTCGTTTGACCATTTCGCCACCTACCGATCCATTTTCACGTGCAGTTGTGTCAGCTCCAAGCTTTACATCAAATTCATTTGCAATTTCTTCTTTCATTGCATTTACTGCATTTTCCGCTTCAGGCACTGACAATGCATTTTTGCTTCTGTCATCCGCCATCGGTAATCCCTCCTTGGGATCGTTGAACAATTGGATGAACAGGATCACCTGTTCATCCTTTATTTTAAGCAGAAAACATTCTTTTATCCGTTCCAAAATATGGGGATATAAAGTAATTTTCAATCAAATTTGAATCTTTACAAAATGAATAGAAATCGCTATGATAGTACCAATTATGGACATTGGGAGTGTTTACGATGTGGACATTTGAGCAATCGAAAACGTTAAAACGTTTACCAGAGCAATTTTTTGCAAAACTTGTTCAAAAAGTGCAGCGCCTGAAGGATGAAGGACATGACGTGATTAATCTTGGGCAAGGAAATCCTGATTTGCCGACGCCGCCTTCAATTGTAAAGGCCTTGCAAAAAGCAGCTGAAGATCCGGTCAATCATAAGTATTCACCATTTAGCGGCCATACATATTTTAAAGAAGCAGTAGCAAAATTTTATCAGAGGGAATATGGAGTGGAAGTAGATCCAAAAAGGGAAGTATCCATCCTTTTTGGAGCAAAAACAGGCTTAGTGGAGATTAGCCAATGCTTATTGAATCCAGGTGATTTGGCATTACTGCCTGATCCGGGCTATCCGGATTATTTGTCTGGTATGGCGCTTGCCGATGCAAAACAAATATTGATGCCATTGTTAAAAGAGAATCATTTTTTACCTGATTACCATGCTATTTCTGAAGAAGACGCAGAAAAGGCCAAACTTCTTTTCTTAAATTATCCAAACAATCCTACGTCAGCAACTGCGACAAAGGAGTTTTTTGATGAAACGGTAGCTTTTGCAAAAAAACATCATCTATGTGTCGTTCATGATTTTGCCTATGGGGCGCTCGGTTTTGATGGGGAGAAGCCGCGCAGTTTTCTCCAATCAGAAGGAGCAAAAGAAATTGGAGTCGAAATGTATACGATGTCAAAAACATATAATATGGCAGGATGGCGCGTCGCTTTTGCAGTAGGCAATCCATCTGTAATCGAAAGCATTGATTTAATCCAGGATCACTTGTATGTAAGTTTATTCGGCGCCATTCAGTATGCGGCGGCCCAGGCACTTCTTGGAGATCAGACTGCTGTAAGAGAACTGGTTCAAACTTATGAGCGCCGGCGCAATCGTTTTATCAAAGCAGTGAAGGAAATTGGCTGGAAAGTGGATATGCCAAAGGGGACATTCTTTGCCTGGCTTCCGGTTCCAAGTGGGTATACTTCACAGGAATTTGCTGATTTACTGCTTGAGAAAGCCCATGTTGCTGTGGCTCCTGGAAATGGATTCGGATGTACAGGTGAGGGATATGTACGGGTTGGACTGCTTGATTCAGAAGAAAGATTAGAGGTAGCTGCCAAACGCATAGGAGAATTAGGTTTGTTTTAGGAAATAAAGGACTTGCGTTAAAGCAAGTCCTCCCTGAATTTAAGTCGAAGGTCGATTTGATTTGCTGTATTTCTTCTCATCTTTTGTTTTCATTGCATTTAACTCTTCTTTGCTTTTGTTTTTTGTTTTCGTTTTATCTTTTGCCAATGAAAATGCCTCCTTTATATTTAGTATGGTACACTTCATAAAAAATAATAGGTTAAAAAATTTTTCCCTTGTTTAATCTTGCAATCCATGTATAATTGTTAATGAATTCAAAATAAAATAATCGATTTAAAATGATCACCTCTAGGGGAGCTTTATGAAGCTGAGAAAGACGCAAACAGTCTTGACCCTTGAACTTGAACTAGTTAGTACTAGCGGAAGGAAGCGGTGTGGTATTTTGTATATTTTTGTATTGGCAACAATACAGATATTTGACGTACGATACATGCTAAAGCCACTTTCTTCGTGAAAGGGCTTTTTTTAATGGAAATGGAGGATTATCAAATGGAAAAAGATATCCAATCGATTATGAAGCAGGTAGATGAGAGGCAAGAAGAACTGCTTGATTTATTAAAAACATTAATTCGTTTTAGGACACCTGCACCACCAGCACGAAACACGGAAGAGGTACAAGCATATATTGCATCATTTTTAAAAAACAAAGGTTTTGATATTGACACGTGGGATGTATATCCGAATGACCCGAATGTTGTCGGAGTATTAAAAGGAAAAGAATCGGATGCTTATCAGAGCCTAATGATTAATGGTCATGTTGATGTTGCAGAAATTGGAGAGGATGAACAATGGGAAGTTGATCCGTTTATCCCGGTTGTGAGAGATGACGTGATCATTGGACGCGGAGCAGCAGATATGAAAGGTGGGCTTGCTGGAGCTTTATTTGCGATTCAACTGCTTTTTGAAGCCGGCGTTGAACTGCCGGGAGATCTGACTTTTCAATCGGTAATCGGTGAAGAAGTTGGAGAAGCAGGTACACTGGAATGCTGCAAGCGGGGTTATGAGGCGGACTTTGCCGTTGTTGTGGATACGAGTGATTTAGAGATTCATGGTCAAGGCGGTGTGATAACAGGGTGGATTACGATTAAAAGTGAGAATACGTATCATGATGCGACCAGAAGAAATATGGTCCATGCAGGTGGAAATTTATTCGCAGCAAGTGCCATTAATAAAATGGTGAAAATTTTAAATGGTCTGGAGGACCTGGAGCGCCACTGGGCTGTGACGAAAAGTTACCCTGGTTATCCGCCTGGAACAAATACGATTAATCCCGCTGTAATTGAAGGGGGGCGACACGCAGCATTTATTGCAGATGAATGCCGCCTATGGATTACAGTTCATTATTATCCAAATGAAACACATGAAACGGTGGCTAAAGAAGTAGAAGAGCACATCCTAAACGTCGCTGCAGCAGACCCATGGCTAAAGGAAAATCCCCCTCTTTTTACATGGGGAGGAACGTCTATGATTGAAGATCGCGGCGAAATTTTCCCTTCTTTGGAAGTGGATGAGAATCACGAAGCAGTGAACCTTTTGGCAAATTCACATCAACATGTTACAGGTGCAGAAGTCATTAAAGGTGTTTCTCAATCTGTAACAGATGGTGGCTGGCTTGGAGATGCAGGTATTCCAACAGCTATTTATGGTCCTGGTGATACATTCAATGCACATAGTGTTAATGAACAGCTTTCCATTTCACAATTGATAGACTACACAAAAATAATGATTAAATTTATTTATGAATGGACACATACAGCTAAAACAAAACAAGGAGTGTCAGCCAACCATGATCCATCAGCAGAAAATGCAAGCTCGATGTAAAAATAGCCTTCAGAATGTGAGGGAAATCAGATGAGCAAAGCCGTACTCGAATTTAAAGATGTGTCTTTTCAATATCAGGAAACGGACAAGTCAATAGATCTGCTTGATTCACTTCACTTCCGGGTTTTTGACGGGGAGTTTATCAGTATTATTGGTGCGAGTGGTTCAGGTAAATCAACGTTGTTCCGTCTGATTACTGGCCTAGAGCAGCCTGTGAGTGGATCGATCCATATAAACGGGGAGCAGCGGCCAAATCGACTAGGCAGTGTTGGTTACATGCCCCAGCAAGATTTACTCATGCCATGGCGCACTATCTATGAGAATGCTGTATTGCCGCTCGAGATAAAAGGTGTTAGCAAGCAGGATGCACATCAGCAGGTTGTGAAAGGATTGAAAGAATTTGGGCTAAGTGGGTATGAGCAGAACTATCCAAGCGACTTATCCGGTGGAATGAAACAGCGCGTATCTTTTTTAAGAGCTGTCTTAAGCGGTTCCAATATCTTGCTGCTGGACGAGCCGTTTAGTGCACTGGATGCGATGACAAAACTGTCGATGCAGGAGTGGTTGCTTGCGCAGTGGGAGAAAAGAGGCCAAACCATTTTATTTATTACCCATGATGTAAATGAGGCATTATTTTTATCTGATCGTATTTTTATTTTAACAGAGAGGCCCGTAAAACAGCTCAAAGAAGCAGTTGTCCCAATGAATCGCCCACGAACCTTAAGTGGTCTTCATGCTCCGGAAGTAACAAAAATGAAGGAGCAGCTAATTGAACAACTTCGAGAGAGGATTAGCCTATGAGAAATTATCTCCCCTCGATTTTATTAATTGCTGTTTTCGTCATCGTTTGGGAGGTTGGGGCAAGGATTGTTAATACGGAATTTATTTTACCAGCTCCTTCAGGAATTGGACTCAAACTTTGGGACTTAAAAGGATTGCTCTTGAAAGAACATCTCACGTCCACATTACTGATTATTGTGATTGGGCTTGCCATTTCCATTGTGCTTGGAATTGCTCTAGCGATTACGATGACGCAAAGCAGCGTAATGGAAAAAACATTTTATCCGATTATTATTACATCACAAACAATTCCAATCATCGCACTTGCTCCAATTTTTGTACTGTGGTTCGGGTATTCGATATGGAGTAAAGTCGTTGTGACAATTTTAATCACATTTTTTCCGATAACGGTTAGCACATACGACGGGCTGCGTTCCAGCAGTAAAGAGCTAAAGGAATTGCTGTTAACCATGGGGGCAAGCAAAAAGGATATATTTTTCAAATTAGATGTTCCTTCTGCTATCCCTTACTTTTTTTCTGGCATGAAAGTGGCTGTACCGCTCAGTGTAATCGGCGCTGCTATTGGTGAATGGCTGGGCGCCCAAGAAGGACTTGGCTACTTCAGCAGAAGAATGATGACGCAGTTTGACGGTGCGGGTGTGTTTGCACCGATTGTCATCCTATCATTATTAGGAATTATTTTCTTTTTAATTGTAATTATGTTCGAAAAAAAGGCATTAAAATGGAGGAAATAACATTGAAAAAAGCATTGGTATTATTTATATCTATAGCTCTAGGAGCTACTCTTACGGCATGTGGGGATAAAGAAGCAACAGGAAAAGCAGATGAATTAAAGGAACTGGACGTTATGCTTGATTGGTATCCGAATGCTGTACATAGCTTTTTATATGTAGCAAAAGAAAAAGGATATTTTGAAGAAGAAGGGCTCGACGTATCGATTCAATTTCCGGCAAATCCGACAGACCCGCTCAATTTAGCGGCTTCCGGAAAAATAGATATCGGATTTTATTATCAGCCGGATGTCATTATGGCAAGAGCAAATGAAGACATCCCAGTAAAGTCAACAGGTGTTGTTGTTCGTTCACCACTAAATCATCTTGTGTTTAAAGAAGATAGTCCTGTACAAACACCGAAAGATTTTGAAGGCAAAAAAGTCGGCTACCCAGGTATTCCTTTAAATGAAGCTATCTTAAAAACAATGGTGAAAAGTGACGGCGGGGATCCAGAAGCAGTTGAAATGGTCAATGTAGAATTTGAATTAGGATCTTCACTTATTGCTGACAAAGTAGACGGTGTGATCGGAGCTTATATTAATCACGAAGTTCCGGTGCTTGAAAGTAAAGGGCATGGGATCGCATATAATAATCCTGTTGATTATGGTGTCCCAAGTTACTATGAACTAGTAGGTGTAACAAGTGACCAAACATGGGAAGACGAGCAAAAAAAGATTGAAGCATTTTGGCGTGCAGCAGAAAAAGGATATGATTTTATGGAAAAAAAGCCAGACGAAGCGTTGGATATTCTGTTAGATAATCAGGACGAGGCTAATTTCCCGCTGGATGAGGAAGTGGAGACAAAAAGCATGGAAATTTTACTGCCAAAAATGGAATCTGAACATGGTTTTGGAAGCCAAAGTGAAGATGCATGGCAAGAGACAGCTGATTGGCTGAAGGAAACAGGATTAATTGAAGAAATACCAGAGATGGAAGATTTGTTTGTAGAATAGCGAAGCTTTAAATCTATCGTAAACGAAATAAAATGAATGTTGACAATCAGCCTCTATACTGTATATTATTCTAGTAATAGAATGATAGAGAATAGAGGTTTTTTATGATGAAGTTACGTGATATGATGTACATTTCTTTATTTGCAGCAATTGTTGGTGTATTAGGTTTCTTCCCTCCAATACCACTTCCGTTCAGTCCCGTACCGATTACCGCTCAAACACTTGGAGTGATGCTAGCCGGAGGGATTTTAGGAGCACGTCGGGGCGGTCTAAGTTTACTCTTATTTATCATCCTTGTTGCCATTGGTACGCCACTTTTATCAGGTGGAAGGGGCGGATTAGGTCCATTGCTTGGCCCTGGCGGAGGATATATTATTAGTTGGCCTATAGCTGCATGGACAATCGGTTATCTTGTAGAAAAAAGTTGGAATAAATTATCATTATGGAAGATACTCTTGTACAATGTACTAGGTGGAATTTTATTAATCTATGCTGGTGGCGTTACTTATTTATCCATTGCAGGAAATCTCCCGTGGCTGCCAACAGCTATCAGCGCACTTGCATTTTTGCCTGGTGACTTAACGAAAGCTGTAGTTTCCAGCTATATTACATGGAAAATCAGCAAAGCATACCCGCTGATAACTCCAAAAAAGCACCAACAACCAATAAAAAGGGTGGGATAAATGGGAATTGGGAAACAGATTGAACAGATCGCACAAGAGCATCCAGACAAAGCAGCGCTTATATTCAAAAATAACTTTATAACGTATGATGCATTTTATCAATCCATATGCCATATACAAAAACACCTATTATATATTGGTGATACGAAAAGGCCTCAAAAAGTTGCCGTTCTTATCGGAAACGAGCCGGCATTTCTTGAAGTATTCTTTGCGGTAGTGACACTTGGATGGACCGCAATTCCTTTTGATCCAAAATGGAGTGAAAGGGAAGCAGCACAGGTAATGAGCAAAGCAGAAGCTGATATCTATTTAAAAAGTAAACAATTTACGGAATATGCTCCGTACATGGTTGACGCAGCTTATGATATCGAAGAAATAAAAGCCACTCCTATCATTGGCGATTCGCTGCCTCCATGGAATGTACATACTTCTGAACATTTTTATCTTGGATTTACATCTGGTTCAACAGGATCTCCAAAAGGATTTATTAGAAACCATACGTCTTGGTTAGAAAGCTTTAAAGCAGGTGAGGAAGCATTTCAATATGGAAGGGATGATGTCATTATGGCACCCGGGCCGTTATGTCATTCCTTATCCTTATTTGGAGCGATCCATGCACTCCATATGGGTGCCACTTTTCATTTGACAACAACTTTTTCTGCATCAAGCATTCTCAGTCATTTAAGAAAAGGATGTACAAGTGTCTTATACGCAGTTCCTACAATGCTACAAAGCCTTATGCAACATCTAACAAAACCGATCAAAAGAAAAATCACCTTTCTTTCTTCAGGCGCAAAACTGGATTCCAGATTGAGACATAAACTAGGAAACGCATTTCCAGAAAGTATTATTTATGAAT
The DNA here is from genome assembly GCF_017874635.1 of Virgibacillus alimentarius. Classification (NCBI taxonomy): domain Bacteria; kingdom Bacillati; phylum Bacillota; class Bacilli; order Caryophanales; family Bacillaceae; genus Virgibacillus; species Virgibacillus alimentarius. The sequence goes on along the minus strand of NZ_JAGIKX010000027.1, from coordinate 24,596 downwards.
ATTACGGTGCTTCTGAATTAAGCTATGTTTCTTTTTCTTCGGAAGAGCTATCTTCCAAATACCCGGGTAGCGTAGGAAAGCCCTTTCCAGGAGTACAAATAACGGTACGAAATAGCAACGGGGAACCAGTACCAAACGGAAATATTGGAAAAATATATATCGAAAGTGATTTTTTATTTGATGGGTATGTCCATGAACCAGAAGAAACGAAAAAAGTATTAACCGATTTTGGTGCGAATATTGAAGATCTTGGATGGATGAATGATGAAGGTGTTCTTACGATCGTTGGCAGAGAAAAGAACATGATGATCAGTGGAGGGCTGAATGTTTTTCCTGAAGAAATAGAAAAAGTAATGAAAGAAAAGGATACAGTAAAAGAAGCAATTGTAATCGGAATACAGGATGAATACTGGGGGCAAAAGGTGATAGCTTTGATTCAATGGAAAGGGAAAGCATATCCGGATTCTCTCCATTTGCATTGCAAACAGCGATTAGCTTCTTATAAAGTACCAAAAGCTTTTTATGAAATAGAAGCGTTTCCTTATACATCCACTGGTAAAATTGCACGGAAGGAAATTGAAATGAAATGGCGTGATTTGATAAATGAATACACCTGTAATTGTTAAAGCAAAACGGACAGCTGTAGGTAAAGTTGGCGGCATATTTAAAAACGTTGCTCCTGAAAAGTTAGGCGCAGCGGTTATTCAAGCATTGATCAAGGAAAGTAAAATGGATCCGGCAGCCATTGATGAAGTGATCCTTGGAAATGTTGTCGGTCCAGGTGGTAATATGGCAAGACTTACAGCACTTTCAGCCGGACTTCCAGCAGATGTTCCGGGTGTTACAGTCGACAGGCAATGTGGATCAGGTCTAGAAGCTATTCAAATGGCGTGTAGACATGTTCAAGCTGGTGCTGGAGAAATTTATATTGCTGGTGGGATTGAAAGCAGTAGCTTGGCGCCTTGGAAATTGGCAAAGCCTGCTTCCCTGTATCAACCACCGACATTATTCACACGTGCACGTTTTTCTCCTGATACGATTGGTGATCCAGAAATGGGAGAAGCGGCTGAAAACGTAGCAAAAGCGTATCAAATTTCCAGAGAAGAGCAGGATTTATTTGCTTATCATAGCCATCAAAAAGCAATTGCTGCCCAAGAGGAAAATAGATTTACGGAAGAAATCACAGTCGTACAGGGGAAAGATCAGGATGAATGTCCCAGGTCTCGATTAACGATGAAACGGCTTGCTAAGCTGCCTGCCCTTTTTAAAGAAAATGGTACGGTAACAGCAGGTAATGCGTGTCCCGTGAATGATGGGGCTGCTGCTGTTTTAGTCATGTCTGAGAAAAAGTGCCAGGAACTTGGCTTAAAACCAATATTAAAATTTATTGATGCGACAAGTGCTGGAGTAGATCCAAATCTTCTTGGTGTAGGACCCATTCCTGCTGTTCATAAACTGCTGAATCGAACAAATTTGTCAATGAAAGATATTGATGTAATCGAATTTAATGAAGCATTTGCTTCCCAAGTATTAGCATCTGCAAAGGAACTTGCTATTGAGTTTGATCGAATGAATGTTGGCGGAGGAGCACTTGCTTTTGGTCACCCGTACGGTGCTTCGGGTGCCATTCTTGTTACACGCTTATGTACAGAAATTCAAAGGCTAAAAGGAAAACGAGCGCTGGCAACACTTGGAATTGGCGGCGGGCTTGGATTAGCAGCGCTATTTGAGAGGTGTGAATAAACTGGAAAAGGTATCCCAATTATAAAAGGGGATTAAACACGAATATATAGGATAAGGGGGACAGCCCCCTTACCCTATATATTTACACCGCTTGCCATTTGTTGCTTAAGCTCCAGTCTTCGTTGATGGAGGATAGGCTCCGTATACCCGCTTGGCTGATCTCTTCCCTTCAACACGAGATCGCAAGCAGCCTGGAAAGCGATTGATTTTTCAAAGTCATTAGACATTGGCATATAGTCTGGATCGTTTGCATTTTGCTCATCTACAATCTTGGCCATACGCTTCATCGTTTCGATTACTTGTTCTTTTGTACATATTCCGTGGTAGAGCCAATTGGCAATGTGCTGGCTTGAAATTCTTAAGGTAGCACGGTCTTCCATTAATCCAACATTATTTATATCCGGCACTTTCGAACAGCCTACACCCTGATTAATCCAGCGAACAACATAACCTAAGATTCCCTGTGCATTATTATTCAATTCTTCTTGAATTTCATCATTGCTCCAATTTGATTCTTCAGCAATTGGTATTGTCAGTAGATCGTTTTGGAGTGTTGTGATTTGTTTTTCTAATTCGATTTGCTTATCTTTTACATTTATTTGATGATAATGGATCGCATGTAATGTCGCTGCTGTAGGTGATGGAACCCACGCAGTATTCGCACCTGCTTTTGGATGTGCTAGTTTTTCATCAAGCATGTTTTTCATTTTATCGGGAGCTGCCCACATGCCTTTTCCGATTTGTGCATGATTCGAAAAACCTGCACCAAGTCCAGTAAATACATTCGATTTTTCATAGGCAGCGATCCAGGTAGATGCTTTCATATCTTGCTTTCTGATCATTGGGCCTGCTTCCATAGATGTATGAATTTCATCTCCCGTACGATCCAGAAAACCAGTATTAATAAATGCGATACGTTCTTTTACTTCTTTAATAGCGGCTTTCAGGTTGAGAGAAATACGGCGCTCCTCATCCATTAAACCAATTTTTAGTGTATTTCTTTCTAGAGATAGCATATCTTCTACACGGTTAAAAAGCTTGTTTGCAAAAGCTGCTTCTTCTGGACTATGCATTTTTGGTTTCACAATATAGATAGAACCCTTACGTGAATTGTCATAAACGCCCTTTTTCAGCAATGAATGTTTTCCTATTAAACTCGTAATCACAGCATCTAACATTCCTTCGTAAACCTCTGCATTATCTTTGTTTAATATAGCACTATTTGTCATTAAATGCCCTACATTACGTACAAACATCAGAGATCTTCCGAATAAGGAAAATTCTTTATGATCAAGAGATTGATAGATTCGATCTGGATTCAGTGTACGTGTTACTTCTTTCCCACCTTTTTTAAATGATGTGGATAAATCGCCCTTCATTAATCCAAGCCAGTTACGATAAACCTCTACTTTATCCTCCGCATCAACTGCTGCAACGGAATCTTCACAGTCAATAATGGTAGAAAGTGCTGCCTCTAATACAATATCTTTGATTCCAGCATCATCTGTTTTTCCGATTGGATCGGAAGGATCAATTTGCATATCAAAGTGTAAACCATTATTTTTAAATAAGATCGACGTAGGGCTATTTGCATTCCCCTGAAAACCAGTTAGCTTTTCATTTTCTTTTAAACTAGTTACGGTACCATCTTTAAGCGTAACAACTAATTCACCATCAACGATCGAATAGTTCCCGACGTTTTTATGTGTACCCTTTTGGAGAGGGATGGTTTCGTCTAAAAATTCTCTTCCGAATTCAATTACTTTTTGACCGCGGATCGGATTATATTCGGCCGTTTTATCTGCTCCATTTTCCTCACTAATGACATCTGTTCCGTAAAGTGCATCATAGAGACTGCCCCAGCGAGAATTGGCAGCATTTAATGCATAACGCGAATTATTGACCGGAACAACGAGCTGAGGTCCAGCTTGTTTCAACTCGTCATCTACATTTTCTGTTTCAATACGAAAATCTTCCGGAATAGGTTGCAGGTACCCTATCTCTTTTAAAAATTGTTTGTACGAGTGGAAATCATTTGACTTATTTTCTTTATGGTACTGATTCATTTTCTCCTGTAAGTCTTTTCTCTTTTCAAGGATAGCGTCATTTTCAGGTGTTAAATCATTAATCAGTTTTTCAAAATCAATCCAAAACTGTTGTGTATCAGTTTCACTTCCAGGGATTGCCTCTTTATTAATGAATTCATAAAGGTTTTTGGCAACTTTCAGTGATCCTACATCTACATATCCATTCATATTTTAACCCTCCATTAAAAATTGCAGCTTTTGTTATATAACAGAACCTTAGTGAGTATTATAGACAGAAATTTCAAGAAAGTCAATCAGATATGGAAAATAATTCAAGGGTTTTTTAGTTGTGGAAGATAGTTATTCATTATATTAACTGTTTTTTTATAATGATAACGTAATGCATACCTAGGAGGTATGTTAAAATATGAATACAATAATAGGAGGTGGACAGTGTGGCTGACATTAAATACGAAATATTAGAGACCATCGGTGTATTATCTGAATCTCCAAAGGGGTGGACAAAGGAATTAAATTTGATTAGCTGGAATGGGCGGAATCCTAAATATGATTTAAGAGATTGGGCTCCAGATAAGGAAAAAATGGGGAAGGGAGTTACATTATCAAAAGAAGAACTGCAGCAATTAAAGGAGATTTTGCTAACAAAAGAAATCTCGTAAAAAGTTGGCCAATCATATCGAATGGAAGCTATTTCCCTACCGGTTATGTGAAGGGGTTTTTTGTTAATGAACGATTCAGAATTTTATTGACTTTTTTCGAAAGATTCATGTATAGTATCCCTACATGTAGCCGTTAAATAAGGAGAAATCAGCTATGAGAAAAATATTTACAGATGGAAAATTTTATACGTTTGATTCAGTTAAGCCTCAAGTAGAAGCTGTCGTAGTGGAAGATAATCGTTTCATTGATATGGGATCATCACACGAAATGATCATGCAGTGGGACAGCCCGGACACTGAAATTATCAAACTGAATGGCAAGACAGTGACACCTGGATTAATCGATAGTCACATGCATCTATCCGGAGTAGCCGGATCGTTTTTAAATTTAGATCTGACCGGACTGACATCGAAACAAAAGATGCTTGAAAAAATCCAAACAAAAGCAAACACCCTTCAAAAAGGGGAATGGCTAATCGGAAGAGGCTGGGATGAAAATCTGTTTACAGACGGAAAGATACCTACGATTGAGGAATTAGATCGCATTGCACCGCACGTTCCGCTTTTTTTACCTAGAGTTTGCAGCCATGCAGCTCTCGTGAATACAAAAGCGTTGGAAACGTGTCATTATCATCCATCGATTACCGTTCCAGAAGGCGGGACAATTGTGCTTGATGAGGATACGAAGCAGCCGACAGGTTTGTTGCTCGAGTCCGCATCAGACCTGATTAGGAATCATATTCCAGAACCTTCCTATGAAACAATAAAACTTGCGATGCGAAAAGGGATCCATTATGCAATGGAAAAAGGTTTGACAAGTGTACATACGAACGATCCGCTTTTTTTAGGCGGGCTTGAATCGACTTATCACGTGTATGATGAATTATTAAATCAGGAACAGTTAGGGTTGCGATGTAATTTATTAATCGATCATGTTTTCCTGAATGATTTGAAAGTAAAAGGAATGTACGCGGGCTATGGAAACGATACGTTACAAATAGGTGCAGTAAAAATCTTTGCAGATGGCGCACTGGGAAGAAGAACAGCTTTATTATCAAAGCCGTATAGTGATGCACCAGGTGTCTGTGGTGAAGCGATGCAGGATCAACAGTCCCTTTATCAGATTGTTCAGGCAGCACGTGATCTATCGATGCCTGTTGCTGTACATACGATTGGAGATCAGGCGCTAGAGAATGTGCTGGATATTTTGGATCAATTTCCAGCGGCCTCACATCGTGATCGTCTCGTTCATATTCAAATTTTAAGGAACGATTTGATAGAACGAATGGTGAACACGAATAGAATTGCAGATATTCAGCCAAGATTTGTAGTTGGTGACTTTCCTTGGGTAGAGGAGCGCCTTGGTGAGGAAAGAATTAAACTTTCCTATGCATGGAAGTCATTAATGCATGCAGGTGTCATCTGTGCTGGCGGTTCAGACGCTCCTGTAGAACCGGTTGATCCGCTACTTGGAATCCATGCAGCTGTCACGAGAAAGATTCCAGGCCAGGCACATGACGGATATATCCCCAAAGAAAAACTATCGATGACGGAAGCTTTTCAATTATTTACAGTGCTCGGTGCATACCCGACTAATGAGGAAATGAAGAAGGGTACAATTTCAAGGGGAAAACTTGCTGATATGACAGTTTACTCGAAAAATCCATTCCATATGGAAGATGCCGATGAATTATTAGAGACCGAAATTGAAATGACTATTATTGGCGGGAATATGATGTATCGGAAAGGATGAATTTGGAAAAAGCCACTTTTTCGTCTTGTTTTCAAGCGAAAAAGTGGCTTTTTACCATTTATTCTTTTGCTTTTAATATTGTTTTATCAAATTCTTCTGCCATTTCAGGAGTAATCTTGCCCATTAAACTTACGATAATGGTAATGATAAGATTGAATAGAAATCCTGGGAGAATTTCATAAAGATCAAATATTCCTCCTGATAAAAATTCACCCCAAATAATAACCGTTAACGCACCAACGATTATTCCCGCTAGTGCACCATTTCGAGTAATTCGCTTCCAGAATAATGATAATAAAATAATCGGACCAAAAGCAGCACCAAACCCAGCCCATGCATAGCTAACAAGATCAAGGACAGAGCTCTCAGGATTTATCGCAATCAGCGCTGCGATAATAGCAATCACGAGTGTGGCGATTCTTCCAACCCATACGAGTTCCCGGTCAGAAGCCTTTTTTCTGAAAATAGCTTTGTAAAAATCCTCAGCTACAGCGGATGATGATACAAGTAGTTGTGAGTCAATTGTACTCATAATCGATGAGAGGATTGCAGCAAGCAGGATCCCAGCTACTACCGGATGAAAGAGGATTTGTGAGAAAGCAATAAAAATTTTCTCGGAATCTGCAAGCATTTGTACACCGTTTTCCGACATAACATTAATCTCAAACGTTTCTAACACGGAAACATCCTGTGTATTTATAAAAGCAAGACCAATAAAACCTGTGAAAATGGCACCATACAGACCTAAAATCATCCAAGTTGTCCCAATAAAGCGAGCTTTTGGTACATCTTTTGGTGAGCGTAAAGCCATGAAGCGGACAATGATATGCGGCTGTCCAAAATAACCAAGCCCCCAGGCTAAAGAAGAAATGATTGCTAATACACCAACACCTTTTATCATATTCAGATGATCCGGATTAATTTGACCAACGGCTTGGACAGCTTCGTTCCAGCCTCCAATTTGGTTTAGCGCTACCAAAGGAACAACAATTAATGCAAGAAACATTAACGTACCTTGGATAAAATCTGTCCAGGCAACAGCAAGGAAACCACCAAGTAATGTATAAGAGACAACGACAATTGTTCCCACCCATAGTGCTGTTTGATACGAAAACCCAAATGATGCTTCAAACAGTTTAGCACCAGCAACCATTCCGGAAGAAGTATAAAAAGTAAAGAATAATAAAATGACTAATGCAGAAATCACACGAAGGATATTGGATTTATCTTTAAAGCGATTTCCTAAGAAGTCCGGAATTGTAATGGAATCACTAGCCACTTCTGTATATACTCTTAATCTTTTAGCAGTAAATTGCCAGTTCAAATATGCACCAGTTGCTAAGCCAATAGCCATCCAAGCTTCTGACAAGCCAAATGCGTAAATGGCTCCAGGAAGACCAAGTAATAACCACCCACTCATATCGGAGGCACCGGCACTTAAAGCGGCGACACCAGGCCCAAGTTTTCTCCCGCCAAGTACATAGTCAGATAAATCATTGGTTCGCCAGTACATAAATAGTCCAATGACGAGCATTCCAATTAAATAAACAAGAAATGTTACGAAGGTTGCAGTCCCCATTTAATGCCCTCCTTTTTCAGTAAATAAAGTAATGATGGAAAGGATAATTAAAATCGGCATCGGCACAAAAAGCCACAAAATGGTTCCTCCTGAAATAGCGTACTCCATATGTTCAGCTCCTTTCTATTATTCGTATTGTTCCCTTTACTTCTTATGAAGATTGTATGCTTCATAAAATGTTCCTATGTTGGGAAAATTTGCATAAGACAACGATATTATAAAAATATTAAATTTACAAATCATTCCCAATATTATTGACCTTCTTATGTGAAAGCGCTATAATACAGGGAACTTGTACCATTTTTAAAATAAAATGACTAGAGAGGGATACCCATGTTCACAATTAATGACTTAATAGAGGGATATGCAAATAAACAATATTCACCAGTTGAAATAACGCGTGCGTATATTGAGCGTGCCAAGCAAAACTCACATCTAAATGCGTATATCACATTAACGGAAGATACAGCAATCGAACAAGCAAAAATCGCTGAAAAGCGCTGGCATTTAGGTGAGGCAGGGCGCTTGGAAGGAATACCACTATCTTATAAGGATAACTATCATACAAAAAATGTAGCGACTACAAGTGGCTCTAAGGTTGATGCAGATTTTGTTCCGGACGAACACTCGAATCTTGTTCAAACTTTAACAAATGAAGGGGCAGTGATGATAGGTAAGAACAACATGCATGAATTTGCTTTCGGAATTACGAATAACAACCCTTTTTACGGGCCGTCTCGTAATCCTTGGAATACGGATTTGATTTCAGGTGGTTCAAGTGGCGGATCTGCTGTATCTGTAGCTACAAATACCAGTATAGCCTCATTGGGAACGGACACAGGGGGATCAATTCGGATACCTTCAGCTTGTTGTGGCTTAGTCGGATTAAAACCTACCAATGACTTGCTTAGCAAATCAGGGATAACCTTATTATCCTGGAGTCTGGACCATGCAGGGCCTATCACACGTAATGTCTCTGATCTCATTGTGATGATGGAAGCGTTAGTCGGTAGAGAAATATCGGAAACGAAAATTCAATCGACAGATTTGCTCGGTTTAAAAGTAGGAGTACCTTCTAATTTCTTTACCGAACAAATTGAACGGGAAGTGTTAGATGCTTATCATCAAACATTGCAAAAGTTAGAGGAATTAGGTGCTGTTTTAGTCGAAGTAAAAGTGCCTGATGCAGAGGAGGCTTTAGCCTTAACATTTACCTTAGCAACCGGCGAAGCAGGATTTTTACACCGAGAACGAATGGAATCCCGCTTGGATAAATATGGAGAAGATGTTCGCCAAATATTACAATCAAGTCCTTCTCTTATTGCGCTAGATTATATGGAAGCATTGCATAGACAACAGGAGATTTCGAATAGTTTTGATGAATTAATGGAAGAAATTGATGTACTTGTTGCACCAACTTTACCTATTGCTCCAAAGCCAATCGGAAAAGAAATAGTTACGATTAACGGAGGAAATGAGCCAATTTTTAATTGCATGATTCGCTATACTTCTTATTTCAATTTAACAGGACATCCTGTTTTAGCTCTGCCGGTAGGGATAACTTCGGATAGCCAATTACCTGTTGGAGTGCAGTTGGCAGGCAATAAAAGAGATGAAGGGCAATTACTTAAAATTGCCAAAATCTTTGAAAGACATTATTTACATGATTTCTATAAACAGCGAGAAAAGGTATGCAATGCTTCAAAAGCAGATGAAGTTAATTCGTAAGCGGAAAATAAAAGAGGTTGCACGCAGCAATAACGAGTTTTCTTTACAGGCGTAAACGAAAAAATGCTAATATATAAAGAATGGAATGAAAATTTGAATGAACAATAGCAGGGAAATTTGCAAATCATTCCCCTGCTATTGTTCTGTGTTTTAGTAGTGAAATATCAAAGGAAAGAGAGACTAATCTCAGTTGGCTAAGAATGAAATGATAAAACTTTATTTCTCCATAAAGTTTTCCTTTTTTCTATAAACCATTCCTTCCATAGTTGCGATAAGATCATCTGAAGCATTATATACCTTCATTTCATAGGTTGCTATTTTAGGTGTTAATTTCGTTTCCTTTGCAATACAAATGATTTCCTCCCCCTTTTTTCCAGGGGCCAGATAAGACATGTTGACATTTAATCCTACAGCTGTTCTCCCGTGTGAATTACTTGCGACTGCAAAAGCATAATCTGCCAATGAGAAAATAGCTCCACCATTAGCAGCACCATTGAAATTCAGTAAATCTTTCGTAATCGGCATCTTTACTTTTGCATACCCTGCTTCACAATGTTCTAACATGATGTTTAAGTGGTTAGCAAATGGGTCCGATGTGAAAAAATCGATCATTTGCTTATCATTTGTTTTCGTTTCCATGTAAATTCTCCTAACGTGATGTAATTCTTGTATTAATAAAGAAGAGAGGGGGGGGGATTCTCTTCTTTATTTGTTTATTGTGTAATATGTTCTGTTCTTTGATCTACGACGCGTACCGCTTTCCCTTCTGATCTTGGTATCGATTTAGGTGGTAGAATCGTAACATCTACACTTACTAGACACTCATCCTTGATTGTAGATTGAATATAGTCTTTGAGATTACCAATATTCTCATGGTTGATATCTTGCTTGTATTGATGGAAAGTAGGTTCAGATAATTCAACCTGCAATTCAACTGCATCCATTGCTCCGTCTTTTTTAAGATGGATCTGGTAGTGTGGAGAAAGTGCTTTCATTTGTAGCAAGGATCTCTCCATTTCAAATGGGAAAACATTAACACCCCGAATAATCAGCATATCATCAATTCGGCCTTTAACACGAGACATGCGCACGGTTGTACGTCCACAATTACATTTTTTACGTGTAATCGTAGCAATATCTCCGGTCCTATACCTTATAACCGGAAAGGCTTCTTTCGTTAAACTTGTAAAAACGAGCTCTCCTTCCTCACCGTCAGGAACTGTTTCTAATGTGTCAGGGTCAATCACTTCAACGAAGAAATGGTCTTCCTGAATATGCAGACCGTTCTGTTCTTCGTGACATTCAATTGCGACACCTGGTCCGACAACTTCACTCAATCCGTAAATATCCACAGCCTTAATATCAAACTTTTCTTCCAATGTATTTCGCATCTCCTCAGACCAAGGTTCAGATCCAAATATACCATATTTTAAATTGGTCTTTCGTGGATCTTTTCCTTGTTCCTCCATTACCTCGGCGATATGAAGTGCATAGGAAGGAGTGGAACATATTACTTGTGGTTTCAAATCTTCTAGGAGCAAAATTTGCCGATTTGTATTTCCTCCTGATACCGGAACGGTAGTAATGCCTAGCTTCTCACCGCCATCATGTAATCCCAGTCCACCTGTGAATAAACCATATCCATAAGCATTGTGCATCACTTCGTTTTGGCTCCCGCCAGCAGCCGTAATGGATCTGGCAACAATCTCTGCCCAGTTGTCAATGTCATTTTCGGTATAGGCAACAACTGTAGGCTTCCCGCTTGTACCGGATGAAGCATGCAAGCGGATAATATCTTCCATCGGAGTGGCAAAGAGACCGTATGGATAATGATCTCTTAAATCCGATTTTACAGTAAAAGGTAGTTTTTTAATATCTTCTATTGATTTAATATCGTTTGGTTTTAGATGTAATTCATCAAATTTTTTTTTATAAAATTCTACATTTTGATAGACTCGTTCCACTGTTTCTTGCAGGCGACTTAACTGTAAAGTAGCCATTTCACTTCTTTCTAGTGTTTCTATTTCTTTATTAAAAATCAAACTGATTCCTCCTTTAGGTTGAAAGAATGATTGACGTAAAAACGTCTACTTCCTGCTATTTATTCTTCCATTATTGGGAATTATATCCATTGTGATTATCTGATTTTGTAGCAAGCATATAATATAACAGATTAATCAATAACGTGATATTTTCGTTATCATTTATAATAGCGCTTACATATCAGAAAGTCAATATAAGTATGAAAATTATAATAATTATCAACTGAGTTCTATGGACAAATGAAAGGTATGAAAACCCATATACTCTATTAAACTGCTTTCGTTGATGCTATACTTTTTGTAGACGCAGAAATATATATCGCAAAAGTTGCAGGAGGATTTCATGGTTAAATTAACGGAGACTAAAATTAAGGAAAGCGCACTAACACTTTTTATAAAGAAAGGCTATGCAGGCACCTCTCTTACGGATATTGGAAAAGAAGTGGGAATAAAGAAGCAATCCATCTATACGCATTTTAAAAGTAAAGAAGATTTATTTTTACAAGTAATGAACCAGGTGATTCAAGAGGAAATAGCCTTTTTAAACGATTATTTTACCAATCAAAAACATGTATCACTTCACGACATTTTATATCATTTTATCAAAAAACTAAAAGAGCGATTCATATCTGATGGAGAAGAAAATATTAAATTTTTACTTCGAATGATGTTCATTCCGCCAAATCGTATTAAGGAAACGGTAATATCTAAAGCTCTTACCTATTACGATCAGTTAAAGAATCACATCGAACATACTTTTCATCTGCATAAAGATGTTATAAACGTTTCTGTTGAAGCTGGGAAAATTTCCTTTTTAAATTTGTTTGATGGGTTACTGGTTGAACTTATATATATCAATATAAGAAATTTTGAGAAAAGGTTTCAAATTTCTTGGAACATTTATTGGCAAGGAATAAAAAAGTAAATTATTACTTGCAAAAGTTCTGATAATTTTGCACAATAACTTACGAACGGTCGGAAGTTATTGTGCAAATAATCTCATTGAGGAGGATTGGTTCTATAAATCATCATTTTATTGAAAGTTAATTTTTTTACAACGATTGTAAGCGGTAACAATAATGTGAATTATTTGGATTAAAAATATTTTCTTAGAAGGTGAATGGAATGGAACAATCATATCAGTTATTTGTCGATGGGGAATGGATGGATTCGATTTCTAAAGAAACGTTTAAATCGTATAATCCTGCTACTGGCGAGGTAAATGCTGTTGTAGCAAAGGGAGGAAAAGAAGATATTGATTTAGCAGTGAAAGCAGCTAGAAAAGCTTTCCAGTCCGGCCCGTGGGCTGAAATGGCCCCTAGTGACAGAGGCCGTCTATTAAATAAGGTAGCACAGGAATTGTGGAAGAAAGCTGACTACTTAGCGGAAGTGGAAACAAAAGACAATGGACTTCCAATTAATGAAAATAAGATGATTGCAATGCCTTCCATGATTGATGTTTTAGAGTTTTACGCTGGGCTTGCAAATAAAGTACAAGGAGAGACGTTAGCGTCACCTCCCGGAAGATTTAATTATACGTTGAAGGAACCACTTGGAGTTGTTGGTGCAATTATTCCTTGGAATTTCCCGTTGATGTTAGCGATGTGGAAGATTGCCCCAGCTTTAGCTGCAGGAAATACGATTGTACTAAAACCTGCTGAACAAACACCGATCAGTCTGTTAGAAATGGTGAAGATTTTCAAGAAAGCAGGGATTCCTGATGGAGTCATTAACGTTGTTCCAGGGTATGGAAGTGACGCGGGGAATGCATTATCTTCGCATCCAGATGTTGATAAAGTTGCATTTACAGGGTCAACATCTACAGGGAAAATTATCATGCAGGCGGCCAGTAAAAATCTAAAACCGGTAAGTTTAGAACTTGGAGGAAAAAATCCGAATATTGTATTTGACGATGCGAATATCGAAAATGCGGTGAATGGCTCGATGTTTGGTATTTACTTTGGTCAGGGGCAAGTCTGTGCATCCGGCTCCAGATTGTATGTACAAGAAAGTATTTATGAACAATTTATGGAAGCTTTTATCGATAAAGCACAGAAAATCAAAGTTGGAAATCCTTTAGATCCTACTACTCATATGGGGCCACAAGTTTCCGAACAGCAGCTAGAGCGAATTGAACATTTCGTAAAAACAGGGGTGGATCAGGGAGCAAAACTTGTCATTGGTGGAGAAAGAGCAAAAGTTGACAATGGAAACTTCTTCACTCCAACTGTTTTTGAAAACGTTTCAAGCGATATGACAATTGCCAAGGAAGAAATTTTTGGGCCTGTATTATCTGTTATCAAATTTAAGGATGAAGAAGATGCATTGCAAAAAGCGAATGATACACTGTACGGCCTAACTTCCGGTATATGGACGGAGAATCTAAAGCGAGCGCACCGAATGGTGAAAGGTTTACAATCAGGCACCGTATATGTCAATACATTCAGTATGCTTGATAGTGTTGCTCCTTTTGGAGGTACAAAGCAAAGTGGATTTGGAAGAGAACTGGGGATCCAGGCATTGGATATGTATACACAAACCAAAAATGTTTGGATGGACCTTAATGATGAACATCTCAATTGGTATGGCGTGTAGTCATTTCTCAAAAAAGAGAAACTTGTTTCTATAATAAAAAATGGAGGTTTTACGCATGGCAGTAAAAGCAAATGTACAGAAATTATCTGAACTGGACAAAAAACACTTTTTACATCCTTTAACACCACCAAAAATGCAATATGAGCAAGGACCACCAATTATTGTATCTGAGGGTAATGGCATTTATATAAAAGATGAGAACGGTGATACGTATATTGATGGAATGTCGATGCTATGGAACGTAAACTTAGGTCATGGTCAGGAAGAATTGGCAGAAGCAGCAAAAGAACAAATGAAAAAATTAGCGTTTAGCTCGTCATTTAATGGTTATTCTCATGAGCCAGTCGTCCGCTTGTCTGAAAAAATTGCTTCGCTTACACCTGGAGATTTGAATGTTGTATTCTATACATCTGGGGGTTCTGAAGCCAATGATACAGCATTTAAACTAGCTAGGTACTACTGGAAATGTAAAGGACAGCCAAATCGTAATAAGGTGATCAGCCTAAAGCGTGGATACCACGGGGTTGCAGTAGGGTCTACAAGTGCTACAGGAATGCCGGAATTTAATAATTTAGTGAGTTCAAAAGCTCCGGATTACATTCACGCTGAGCCGCATCTTTTAGAATGTGAACGTGGAGATAAGAATGCTGAGCATTACGATAAGAGTGTAAGAGGTATTATTGAAAAAGAAGGGGCAGAAAACATAGCGGCAATTATACTAGAGCCAATCATGGGTGCAGGTGGCGTATTTACTCCGCCTGAAGGTTATCTGCAAGCACTTCGTGATCTTTGTGATGAACATGGTATTTTAATGATTACAGATGAAGTCATTTGTGGCTTTGGTCGTACAGGGAAAAAATTTGGCGTAGATAACTGGAATGTTGTACCTGACATGATGACAATTGCAAAAGGAATTACAAGTGGTTATATTCCTTTGGGCGGTGTCGTCATGCGAGAGAAGATTCGTGATGCACTGATTCAAACGGATGACGTTTTCTTCCATGGATTTACTTATAGTGGACATCCAACTTCCTGTGCTGTAGCATTAAAAAATCTTGAAATTATTGAACGTGACAACATTCTCGATAACGTGAAGAATATGGAGCAAGTATTTAAAGCGGAGCTACAGAAACTGGAAGACAAACATCCACATGTAACAAAGACAAGAGCGATGGGTCTGCTTGGCGCGTTTGAATTATACGCAGATCGTGACAAAGAAGAACCTTTTGCACCCGAAATGGGAGCCGCTTTCCAAGTGGTAGATGAGTGTTTCAAACGTAATTTAATTTTACGATTTATTGACTGGGAAGGTTCCAATATTGTAGCTGTAGCACCACCATTAATTATAAATAAACAAGAAATTGAAGAAATTTTTAAAATCATTGATGAGGCACTCACGGCATTTGAAAATAACTTGAACTAAGTTTTTAACGTACATCAACGATATAGCTAGGAAGGTAGACGGTATTCATTTAAAGAAATAAGCATTTCTAAAAACGAATGAATCATACGTTTACTTTCCTGGCTTTTTTGTAGTTAAAGTTCCAATATATTCGTTTGTGTTATTAAAGATCGAAGTGAAAGGAAAATATGCCTATAATTGACGGAATATTGTGAATATAAAGTACTGAAATCTACAGTTGCGATATTTCTATTAATGATAGAAAAGAGAAGCTGTAGGTAGCAATAAGAAATAAAATTATGCTAGATCAGAAAACGAAATTATAAGTGAACTTTTAATTCCCATATTTAGAATAACGATAAATTTTTTTAGGAGGTTTATCATGCAAACTGAAAAAGTTTTATCAGGTGGCATTAACCCTAAATCTAGTAAAACAGGAGGAGAACTTGGAAAGGTATTAAAAACGAAAGACTTAGTCATTTTTGGTTTGGTTTTTATGGCTCCTGTATCAGCGCAAACATTGTTTGGTGAATTATCTGTACTGTCACAAGGTCATGCAGTTTTATCTTATCTGTTTGCTTTAGTTGCTATGCTTTTTACTGCATCAAGTTACGGTGTAATGGCAGGAACATTTCCAAAAGCAGGTTCAACTTATAGTTACACTTCTCAAGCTATCCACCCCTATGTTGGATTTGTTGCTGGTTGGGCAATTCTTTTAGATTATTTAGTGATGCCAATATTACTCACTAAATTAAGTGCAACTTTTCTAATGGAATTACTACCATTTATTCCTTTGTGGTTCATGTTGCTGTTATTTCTTATTCCAATTACGGTTTTTAATTATTATGGAACAAAACTTACTGCCCGTGTTAATTTATTTATGACAGTAGCGATGCTTCTAAGTTTAGTGCTATTTATCGGATTTGCGATTAAAAATTTAGTATCTGATGGTGGCGCAGGTGCAATTTTTTCATTTCAAGGAGTGATTAATTCGAATACATTTTCTTCTGGGGTTGTTTTATCAGGTGCATCCATTGCAGTATTATCCTATCTAGGTTTTGATGCAGTAACGACGATGGCAGAGGATTCAAAAGTAACAGGCAAAATGGTGGGAACTGCAGCTGTTATCTCCCTATTGTTTGCATCATTTTTTTATATCTTACAAGTTTATTTTGCAACTTTAGTAATGCCAGATTTCACTTCATTTGGTTCACAAGATACAGCTTTTTTTGAAATAGCAACACTAGTTGGCGGAAGTGCATTAGCAACGATATGTACGCTAATCATTGCAGTCTCGGGCATTTCAACTGGACTTGCAGGGCAATCTGCCGGTTCTAGAATTTTATTTGGAATGGGACGTGATAAAGTATTACCCAAATTTTTCGCTCACGTACATGAAAAATATAAAACGCCAAGTAATAGTATCATCATTTTGGCTATACTCGGTTATGTTGGAGCATTATTTTTACCATTAGATTTTATATTTAGTATTATGGTTTTTGGGGCGTTAACTGGTTTTATGTGCGTAAACTTATCTGTTGTCGTTGAATTTTTCTTCAAAAGAAAAATAAGGCAAGGGTCTAAGCTGTTTTTACATTTCATATTTCCTGCATTTGGAATTTTAATTTGCGGGTTTATTATGATCAATATGGATGTAATAGGTTTAATTGCTGGGGTCACTTGGATAGCGATTGGTACGACTTTACTAATTGCTAGAATCAAATACTTTAAGGTAAATGAAAATCTAGACTGGAGTTAATTGTTCATAAACACATACACCGATATCAATAGAGGTCTCACCAGATAGCGTGGAATTAGAAAAAAATTTTTCATGTTCGTATAGAGGTTTAATGCAGGTGAAAAGAAAAAACGATATCCTTAGAAGGAAAATTAATGAGATTTGTATGGGATGCAATCGACTCGACCATCTGAAATAATGATAAAATATCGGGGGAAGCAGAAGGTATATTATTGAACACGAAGTAACACTAGTGATGTCAACGAGGTATTCGACAATTTGACTAAATTTAAAATGAAATAGGGATACTGATGTTTTTAAAAGATTAGTATCTCCCTCTTTCTTTATTTTACCCCTCTATCGAATTACTTTTTTAAGAGGTAGATATTTATTGTATTTTTCACTCACCCGGGGAGGAAAAACAAGTGTCTATTGATGTATAATGATAAATAAATTAGAAAAAGGAGAAGTGAGAGATGAAATTGAAAACGCAAACACCAACGGTATACCCAATTATAGTTCCAACTTCATCAAGCTTAAAATCCTTTAACTTTTATCTTGTCAAGACAAAACAAGCTTTGATTCTTGTTGATACTGGTGTAAATGTTGATAAGTGCTGGAATTATCTTATGAATGTTCTTGAGGATAACGGATTTAGCCTAAATGATATTGATAAAATCATACTTACGCATAATCATAATGATCACATTGGTCTGGTTAATCGCATAAGGTCCCACAACCCTATTCCTGTATATGCACATCGGGATGCGATGCTCCGTTTAAAAAGAGATGAGGCTTTCCTGAAGAAGCGTATTGCATTTTTCCAAACGCTTTATAATGAGATGGGATGTGGGGATAGAGGGGAAAAACAAATTGAAAAATTAAACAAGGCACTAAAAAAGAATAAATCTCAAATAATAGAAGGTGAAATTCTTCCATTAGTAGAGGGAGATGAAATAGATGGTTTTCGGGTAATTGAAACTCCAGGGCATGCCCCGGACCACATTGTGCTATTGCACGAAGACAGTGGTTTATTACTTGCAGGGGATCACTTGATTCAGCATGTATCGAGTAATGCGCTGATAGAGCCTGATAAACAAGGTGAGAAAATATCCTCTCTATTGCAATATGAGCATTCGCTCAAGAAACTAAAAGATTACTCTTTGTCAATTGCTTATCCTGGACATGGGGAGATCGTAAAAAATCCACTTCAACTTATTGACAAAAGAATAGAGGGAATAGAGAAAAAATCAGAGAAGCTGAATAACATTGTTACTGATCAATCGTTGACAGCGGCGGAAATCGCCAAAATCTATTATCAGGAAAAATATGGAAGTGAATTTTCACTTGTCATGTCCGAGATAATTGGACATCTTGATCGATTAGAGTCATACAACCGAGTTACGAAGGAAAAGCAAGATGGAATTTTCTACTATTATACGAGAGAAACGAACTGATTCGGAATAATCCCGAATCAGTTCGTTTCTTGCATTTCATACAGCCTCTCGATCAATTCATCCAATATCTCCGGTGTTTCTTCAAAAGCATTTTTGATATGCAATCGTTCCGTCCGTTTGTGTGCATCCTTTCCAAACGGTCCAATATTTAGGACTGGGGCGTTTAGCTGCTTCATTTCTTGAAAAGGGATTGTATAGCTTTCTCCCCATACTGGTGTGTTTTCTTCAAATGAAATCCAGCCCTCATTCAAGTCGCTGTAATTCACATAACTAAGATCACAAATCCCATTGAAATAATGAATTCTTTCAATAGGTAAACGAAATCGGTGCATTGCCATTTCTTTCACAAATTCGATGCATGTTTCAGTCAATTGATTCGTGCTTGAGTTAACAGCTGGATAATATGGTGGTGCATACAATATAATGATGGCTGGTGCTAATTCTTGACATTGAATCATTAATTGATCAGTGATTCGAAGACTTTTCTCCCGCTCATCCCACGTTTTATTAAACTGAATATCTGCTTTGACTGATTCAATATAAGAAGCTCCAAATTTATCTCGCGCATGCTTTAATAAATCTTTATACTGGATGACTTTAACCTTGCTAGTAGGGTCAACTTTATTGTCTAAACAGACCTTCGTATAAGCTTCATTGCATCGATTTGCGGCTTTTTGTGCCGCTTGTTCAAATAGATGAAATACATCTTGAGCTGTTTGTTTCATTAAAAAAACATTATAAAGGGCTGCGGATCGGTATGGCGTTTGTGTAGAATATTCCAGTCTTAAATCTTTTTGCTGTAATGTTACTGGAAGCGGCGTTCTTTCGTTTAAATACGTTTCCTGAAAATGATGATTCCACTCTACCTCCTGCGTTAAAAAGGAAGCGATGTAAGGGGATGTTAGTCCTCTTAATGGTTCTCCAGCGTGTGTTTCTTTCCCGTAAAAAAGTGCTGCAGGCATAATCTTACCAATGGTTCCAGAATAAATATAATGATGATGAGCATTAGGATCTTGAGAAAAAACGGGTTCACTATTTAGAAATAATTGGTAATTGAGACCGTGTTCGTTTTTTAATTCTAGCAATGTTGGCACGGCATGTCGCATCCCTGAAGAATTAACTTCCTCATCAGGAACGGTTAATAATAAAAGGTTAATCGGCCATTCCTCTATGCTCGCCTTTTCAATTAAACGCATATGTAATGCTAATCCCATTTTCATGTCCATGGTTCCTCTGCCAAATAAATAGTTGCCTGTCTTCAAATCGTGAAGTACATCCTGTGGTAATTCATTTTGTCGTTCCGCTAATACCTTTGTTAATTCCTCTGGTAAAGTAGCCAGTGGTTCAAAATCCCCGTATTCCTCTGTACTTACTGTATCGAAGTGGCTTATTAAACAAATTGTTTTCTTAGCGTCCGGATGTTTATATAAGGCGGTTAAAAAATGTCTTCTTAAATCTGCAGGATGTAAACGGAGTAATTCCGGATGCTTTTGAAAATAAGCAAGTCTCTGTAATTTTGCATGTAATTTCATTGGGAATTGGCGTTCCCCCTCAGATAAAGTAATGCTCTTCCAACTGACAAGTTCGCAAAGCAATTTTCGCAGGTCGCTCGGTTTTTCCCATCTTATTTTACTCAATTTAACTACCTCCACTCGCTGATTTACTGAATATCTCTTTCACCATAGAAAAAATATTATCTTCCGGATTTGAAAATTCGAAATTCAATTGACATTCTGAATAGCAATCTATATTATAAGTTTAACCGCTTTCATATTACAAAAATAGGGGGATAGTAAAAAAATCGTTTTATAAGGAACAAGTATCGTGCAATGATATCGATATCTTCACAAAATTATAACACCTAGGGGGTACATGTATGAAACGCAATAAATATATCATAAATTTCATGGTTTTGATTGCATTATCTATTATATTAGCCGCTTGTGGAAATGATTCGGAAAAAACAGAAGGTAAAGCATCAGGCGGAGATGGGGATTCCATTGTTATTAAAGTTGGTCATATTGCACCAGAAGAACATTCTTATACAAAGGGCCTAGAAGAATTTGCTAAACGTGTGGAAGAAAAAACAGATGGACAGGTCACTTTTGATATGCATGGTAATGGGCAACTTGGTGGTGAACGAGAGGTAGTTGAGCAAGTTCAACTTGGTACGCTTGATATGACAATGGTTACAGCAGGTCCTTTAACTAACTTTGTTCCGGAATTCGCTGTACTTGAAATGCCGTTTTTATTTAGAGATATCGATCATGTTTATGCAACGCTTGACGGGGAAGTTGGGGATGAATTGATGGAAAAAATAGATGAGCAGGGTTTTAAAACGCTTGGCCTATGGGAAAATGGATTCCGTCATCTAACAAACGACAAAAAGCCGATTACATCTCCAAAAGATACGAAAGGAATGAAGATCCGTACGATAGAAAACGATCTTTATATTGATACGTATAAGGCAATTGGTGCCGATCCGACACCGATCGCTTTCCCTGAAACATATACATCGCTTCAGCAAGGGGTTGTAGATGGGATGGATGCTTCCTATGGTGTATTCCATTCTACAAAACTTTATGAAGTTCAAGGGCACCTAAGTGAAGTGGACATGCATTATGCAGCAGCACCGGTAATTATAAATCAGGGCGTTTTTGAAGGCTATCCGGAGGATGTGCAGAAAGTTTTAATGGAGACAGGTAAAGAAATGACGGATGTTCAGCGTGAAATTAATCAGGAAATGGAACAAGAACAAAAAGAAGAATTGAAAGAGCAAGGAGTAGAAATTGTCGAAAAGAGCGATGTAGACATGGAAGCATTTGAGAAAACGCTACAGCCAGTTTATGACAAATATGAATCTGAATTCGGCGATCTTGTAGAACGTATTAAAGCTGTTGAGTAAAAATAAATAAGGTTCCATCAACGTGGAACCTTATTAAATTTCCTAAATCAATAGTAACTTAAAATAGCAAAAAACAGAAAGTGTGAGCAGAATGTGGAAAAAATTCATGGATAGGCTCAATATGACAACAGAATGGCTAACAGCTTTATTTCTTGCTGTGATGGTGCTATTAATCTTTATACAAATCGTATCTAGATTATTTTTTTCTGTATCTTTCTCTTGGACAGAGGAAGTCGCTCGTTATTTAATGATCTGGTCAACCTTTCTCGGGGCTTCCTTTGCATTCAAATACGGAGCACATATCGGAGTTGAGGTGTTTGTAAGGAAGATGCCAAGGATCATCAAGAACATTGTCCAGATTATCGCATCCCTTGCTTCTTTAGCGTTTTTCGTTATCCTGATTTCGATGGGGTGGGAGATTATTGGCTTGTCGATGGTGCAAACGTCACCAGCACTAGATATACCGATGGGCTACGTATATATAATTTTTCCAATAAGCGGTGTATTAATGATTCTTAATTTAATTGATGTAACAATCAAATCTATCTTACACAATGAAAATGATGTTACAAATGAAGTGCCGATGGACTAAGGGGGGATTTCAATGGCCACTTTGCTTTTTATTTTGCTACTTGTATTGATCGTCATTAATGTTCCAATTGCAATTGCACTTGGACTGGCAACCATCGTTGTATTTATTGTTGCTGGAAATGTCCCGCTCGTTATTTTACCGCAAAAAATGTTTGCAGCACTTGATTCATTTCCGCTGATGGCTGCTCCGTTTTTTATCTTGGCTGGAAAACTAATGGAACATGGCGGAATTAGTGAACGTCTCATCGGATTTGCGCAAAGTTTAGTCGGCCAGTTTAAAGGCGGTCTGGCCCATGTTTCGATTGTGGCATGCGTATTTTTTGCAGCAATTTCCGGATCTGCCAACGCAACTACTGCAGCCATTGGAAGCATCATGATTCCAGCAATGGTAAAAGCGGGATATGATCGAAACTTTGCTACAGCTATCCAAGCAGCTGGGGGTACCACGGGAATAGTCATTCCTCCAAGTGTACCACTTGTCCTTTACGGTGTGTCTGCAAGTGTTTCCATCAGCAGCCTTTTTATAGCAGGGATCGTACCGGGGATTCTTTTAGGTGTATCCCTTATGATTGTTGCGTATATCGTTTCTTCTGTTAAAGGGTATGGAAAAGGAGCAGAAAAAACAAACATCAAACGTATTGTGAAAGCATTTAAAGAGTCTATTTTAGCTTTATTCATGCCAATTATTATTCTTGGCGGTATTTACGGAGGATTTTTTACACCAACGGAGGCTTCTGTTGTAGCGGTTGTATACGGATTTATTGTTGGTTGGTTTGTTTATAAAAAGATAAATCTAAAAATTTTACGTAAGATCCTTGTGTCTTCATCTGTTACAACTTCGGTTATTTTATTTATTATTGCAACTGCAGCGTTATTTGGGATGCTCTTGACACGAGAAAATGTTCCGCAAAACATTGCCAATATGTTCCTAGAAGCAGATTTATCACCGTTTGTTATTTTACTTTTACTAAACCTATTTCTGCTAGTGGTAGGGACATTTATGGAAACAATTGCGTCGATTATTATTTTAACCCCGATTTTGCTTCCGGTTGCAACCAGCATTGGCGTGGATCCGACCCACTTTGGAATTATTATGATTACAAATCTTGCCATTGGGTTAATTACACCGCCGGTTGGTGTAGCACTATTTGTTGGTGCCCAGGTTGGAAATGCCAGGTATGAAGGAGTTGTCAAGGCAATTCTGCCATTTTTATTTATGATGATTGTCGATGTGCTCTTAATTACATTTATACCAGGCTTAACGTTGGTAAACATTATGGATAAATAGATTGTTATCATGCAAAAGAAGTAGCAGGAGGATTTGGAGGAGCAGTACATTTCAAATAGTCCCTCTGCTATTTTTTTGGCTTTATTAGTGGGCTGTCAAGGGGATGAACGACCAATATTGGAAAAAGGTTTTCATTCTACATCTCAGTACATAAAACAACGATTGATCATACCTGGATCTAGAATGAAAACGAATTTTTAATTGTGTATTGCATACTAGGAGGATTAAGCCTGATGAATCAATAAAAAGTAGCATGCGAAAAACCTTATGCTTTCACACCCTTAAAACAAAATCAAGGTAAGAGAATGACCGCTTTTTTGCCTGTTTTTTATTACCCGGGAAATATATATCGAAATCTGCATTTTTTTGTTTGTTGTTGTTCGTCTAGCTTTTTGCTAATAAAATAATTAATCTACTCGATTTGCATCAACATATTGACTTATTATGTTTCGATCATGTGGTTTGGTTAGATAGCTGAAAGCGACAAATACAATGATATTGGCAATCAAACAAGAATACCTGCATGGATATCAAATGGAGTATTTGGATGAATCAATTGAAGTATATATTTACTAAAAAACTTGTTAATAAGCCAGCAATAACTCCTGCTGATGTAGCTCTTCTCCAGTAAAGAACACGGTAAACTCCAGGGAAAAACTGAACGATTGATCCATAGGCACTGCTAAGAGTGCAATAAGTCCTTTTCCTCCAAACACTGCTACTAGATAAGCTAATGCCCCTATTACAATGACTGCGCCGCACATGGACCATGAAACAATAATCATTAATACCTGTTTATTGTATCTTATTTAGACTATTCTGGAATGGGGAAGAATCACATAAGAGATAAAACTTTAATTATTATAAATAGTTTGACAAATTAACAGATTTACGGGTAAACTATTGGTACGATGATTAAAAGACCTGCGGTAGTATGAATTTATCATTGTGTAAAAACATGGATGGATGAAATCTATAGACACTTGTTGATTCAAGACCAATTCGCAATTCAGTCACGGATTTCCCTTGAGAAACATATAGGATTTCATCTCTTAATGTGGTGGCGCC
>NZ_JAGIKX010000026.1:0-45882 GCF_017874635.1 Virgibacillus alimentarius | reverse complement strand
AATGGACACCCTTGCTTTCAGCTAACAGTTCCTACTGCCAAGCCTGTAGTGGACTTTCACCACCAAGTTATAGCCCATGCTGGGCGCACTAAAAATAGCAGACTGCCTTCAATTTATAAAGGCGGTCTGCTTACTTGATTTACCATATTATTTAGATATCAGATTGTTAATTAAAACTGCCACTGTTTTTACTCATTTATTCTTCTTGAATGTACTTTCTCTTTGTTGTGCTTTCCAATTGTTCCTTTTCAAGCTCCTTACATACGTGTGGTGCAGTCCAAAAGGTTGTTAACATCAATAAGGAAACAGGAACAGCTGTGACAACAATAAAGGATTGCAACGAATTAACGCTATCTTCACCGATCGTTAATAGAACAGTTGCTACAACCCCCATTAGAAATGCCCAGAATACACGTAATAATTTTGACGGGTCACCATTTCCCGTAATCGCCATCGAAATCGTCAGGGACATAGAGTCCGTTGTTGTTAGCACAAAAATAACGGTTGCCAACAAGAACAGAAAGCCTAAGATTGTACCAAATGGAAGCTGATCAGCTATAGCAATCATCGCTGCTGGTGGGCCGTCACTACTCAACGCTTCAGATATGGAACCAGGATTTTTTATTTCCTGAAAAATTCCTGTTCCACCAACTACCGTGAACCAAAAAGCTGTCACAATAGGTGCAATGACTGCAACAGCAGTAACAATTTCCCGAATTGTACGGCCTCGGGAGATACGGCTGACAAACATTGCCATCATCGGTCCATACCCAATGAACCAGGCAAAAAAGAAGACCGTCCATCCCCCAAGCCATGCCCCATCACTACGGAAGGTATTCATGCTAAAGAAGTTTTGTACGTATAATCCAAATGATTCTAGATACGAATCAAAAATAAATAACCCCGGACCTAGCAATAGAACGACCACCATAAGGAACAGAGCCAAAATAACATTATAACTACTCAAAATCTGAATACCCTTATGGATTCCTGTAACTGCGGAAACACCAGCAACGAATACAATGACAATAATGATTAAGGACTGGATATACACATTATCAGGAATCCCAAACAAAGCACTCAGTCCATAACCAGCCTGTAAACCAAGGAATCCAATTGGCCCAATGGTGCCCGCAGCTACCGATACAACGGAAAAAGCATCTACAACAGTACCAAGGACACTTTTCTTCATAATTTTTTCTCCAAAAATGGGATAAAGTAATGCTCTTGGCTTTAATGGCGCCCCGCGGTGGTAATGGGCATACATGAGTACAAACGTACCCAACGTACCAAGAATTGCCCACGAGAGAAAGCCCCAATCAACAAAGCTAGCTGCAAGTGCGGGCGTAACTGCTTCTGTACTGCCTGGCTCGATACCGGAAAAATGCGGTGGGACCGTTAAAAAGTGACTCAACGGCTCAGCAGCAGCCCAGAACACACCACCTGCCGCAAGTAACGTACACATAATGATGGAAATCCATTTAAAAGTACTAATTTCCGGTTTATCCAGCTTTCCTAAGCGAATCTTCCCAAATTTTGAAAACCCAAGAAACAAAGCAATTAGGAATGTCCCTAACATAAGAATTTGATAAACCGAACCAAAATACTTCACAGATAAATCAAATAGATAATTTACAATATTTGTGACCAATTCCTGATTGGTCCATGCGAAAATCACAAAAGCAATCAACGCTCCACCACTTAGAAACAGCACTGATTTGTCAATCGATTCGCCTTTCTTACTTAAATTCTTCAAAAATTAGTTCCTCCTAGTTTTTTTAACTTGTATCTATAAAACAACACAAAAATTCTCACTTTCCCCCAAGCAATTATTTAGAACGCGAGAATGAAAAGACATTTTCAAATGAGTATACAGCGTATTACTATATAGCTTTTTTTAAGCCATGTCAATTCTAAAAAGTTAAAAATTAACGAGAGAGTGAGACTGTAGCTCTTGCAGTTTTTTGATGCATTAATAAAACCATAATTGATATTAATAAAAACTCTCTTCTAATATTATAAGAATTCTTTACCCATATTTGAAATTCAGTTACACTCATTCTAATCCATCTTTCGTTTTTAAATTAATGAAGATTTTTAAACGATTTATTTCAGGAGGAGATAAAACATGAAATCGTTAGCAGTATTTTGTGGATCAAGTAATGGAGCTTCGGATGCTTATATCGAAAGCGCAACAATGCTTGGGAAAGAACTGGCAAAAAGAAATATAGCACTTGTGTATGGCGGTGCAAGCGTTGGGTTGATGGGTGCAGTTGCAGATTCGGTTATGGAAGCAGGTGGTAAAGTGATTGGTGTCATGCCTGACTTTCTTGAAAAAAAGGAGATATCTCATGAAGGCTTAACGGATCTCATCATTGTGGATTCCATGCATGAACGAAAAGCAAAAATGGCAGATCTAGCTGATGGATTTATCGCTTTGCCAGGCGGTGCGGGTACATTAGAAGAGTTTTTTGAGATTTTTACATGGGCCCAATTAGGCCTTCATCAAAAACCTTGTGGGATTTTAAATATCAATCATTACTATGATCCGCTTGTTCATTTGCTGAACCATATGACGGATCAGCAATTCATGCAAGAAAAATTCCGTTCGATGGCGCTTGTAGATACCGTACCAAATAGACTGCTTGATCAATTCCTTACATATGAAGCCCCTTCAGCAAAGTCATATCTAACGGATAAAAAGCAAAGCTGATTGGGACAAGAAAGAGCAATATATCAGGATGCAAGCGCACCTTGATATGTTGTTTTTTTGTATTTCTAGATTATACGCGGTCACATAAAGAAGTAGAGAAGAAAGACAAAATAGTTGCGGTCATGACGCTTTAACTTTATATCGTTACAGTGCGCAACCAATGATTTTATACTAGAATATAATCAAAAGGGAGATTCTATTATAAAGGCAAGGAAAATTTGAAAGGATGGGATCGCTTTGGTAAACCAAATCATTTTAAATAATTATAGTATTTCGGTAAAAGATTACGAGGAAAAAAAGGCGAAGGATGGCGATGTTATCTCCGTTACATTTGACGTGGCTAGCGAAGCCTACCATGACGTGACCACACTTCTGTATGAAGGAACTTTTGATGTCAAAGTACCTGAAAGGGATCTCAAATTTAAAGGCACGATCCAGGAGTATTCAACCTCAATCACAAACCTTTATGAAAAAGGCAATGTAGGTGAATTTCAGCTGTGTTTGAAGGGGGTCTGAGCCCGCCCCCCTGCTGTATTTCAAAGTCCATCTCCATTATAATGTTACCCTCATTCAGATGTATGCGCAACTGCCTCATGACAGGAAATGCTCCTATTCGAAGCCCTTTTTTAATTTTTCGCAAATTCAGTTCACCATATCTATCATGCTAGGAAAATATGGCCATCAAGGAATTTGCGAATTATTACAGTAGCAATCATAACTGCGCTTGCGCTACTGCTTATGAAAGTCGGGGACTTGCAACGCTAGAAGTGCTGTTCGGGCTCATGGGAATACCAATTATCATCATCCAATTTTTAACCATCTACGCAACAAAAAAGATGATCGACGAAGACAAGGCATGGAAATATAATGTACGAGCTGAACACCGGAGAAGATAGAGGGGAATATTCCCCTTCCTCTGCCTATTGCTTAGGCTAGCGTCTTCCCACTGTCCTTTTTGAATAAGAATCGACAAAAAAATTGGGAGGTGTCACTCCCAATTAACTATTTAAAAAGACAACCACCAAAGATAGGACGAGCAAAATAGCTGGCATCTTTGTTTGTGATATTGGATCTTTTGCGCGTACATGGGCTAAAATAGCAAAAAACATAATCATCGCAAGCCACATGCCGGATAAAAATGCAAGTTGTGGATACCAAATGCCAACAATGATTCCTATCGCTCCGATCCATTCAAATAAGCCTGTTACGATCCGAAACCATTGTGGCAGCCCAAAATGATTAAACCCATCAACCATTTCCTTGGAAGTGAATTTCATCCAACCGAACATGATAAAACCCAACCCGAGTAGGATTTGTACGATAATTGATAAAATATACATATGAATTCCTCCAATACAATTGTTATATTATAATTATGGAGGATATAGGAACTATTTTGAAGTACGCACAAAAAAGTGCTATAGTATCCAAAATGATACTATTGTAGATTGATTTAGGAGGGAAATGGTATGGAGGATAAAACCTGTCACGGGGTAGAAGTCGCTATTGATGCAATGGCTGGAAAATGGAAGCCGATTATTCTATTTCACTTAATGGAAAATAAAGTAATGCGGTTTAACGAACTAAAACGATCCATTCCGAACATTACGCAGAAAATGTTAACTTCACAATTAAGAGAGCTTGAATACCATCATATTGTTCATCGAAAAGTGTATCCACAAGTTCCTCCAAAGGTCGAATATTCCCTTACAGATTACGGACAAAGCATTATCCCGATTCTTAAATCCATGCAAAAATGGGGAACTTCGCATTTTGAACACTTAAACAAAAATGATAAGGAACAAGCAAGAGAATAATCGTCTATGATTCGTAAATTCAAAAGTATAACGGAAAAAGAAGGAGAAAAAGAATGAATAACATGGATGGTAGCTTTTTTGGCATTACCTGGTTAATTATCACGGCTTTAGTCATTATTTCGGTAATCATCATTTTAAAAAATAAGAAGAAACCGGCGTGCAGCGAGTCTATTTGCATGATCAATGATCGCTACCGACGTGGAGAAATTACGGAGGAAGAATATCGAACATTACTGAAGAAGATAAATGAATAATTGCGGGGTCTATCCCCTTCCCTAATATTATTCGACAAAATTCGGGTGGTGCCAGGCACCTTTCAGAAGGGTGTGCATATATTGATTGAAGTCTATACAGACGGAGCATCCAGCGGAAACCCAGGCAAGAGTGGGGCTGGCGTGTATATGAAAGCAAACGGAAACATATATGAATACGCCATTCCGCTTGGGGTACGCTCCAACCATGAAGCGGAATTTCAGGCGGTCATCGAAGCATTGAAAATCTGTCAGGAACATTTCCCAGATGAAATATTGTCCTTTCGCTCCGATTCCCGGATAGTCGTAGATACGGTAGAAAAAGACTTTACGAAAAATAAAACATTCCTTCCACTACTTGAGGAAATTAAGAAAGAATCCAATTCTTTCCCGTATTTCTTTATCAAGTGGATCTCAGAAAGTCATAATAAACATGCCGATGAATTGGCTAGAAAAGCAATCAGGATATAAGATGAATGGAATTAACAACAAAAAAAGCTGTACAGAGAAGTTCATTCCCCGTACGGCTTTTTTTCTTTACACTATATTGATTATTCGACAAAATTCGGGTGGTGCCAGGCACCTGTACTCCACTGTGTCCATGGGTGTTTTTTGGGTGGCTTGGAGTGGAAGGAGACGGGTTCTTTTTTGACTGGGTGTTCAAATTGTAAATAGTGTGCCCATAGCGCAATTTGTTCTCCTATTTTATTGGTATGACCCCCGTATTTTTGATCTCCGTAAAGCGGACAGCCTGTTTCAGCGAGCTGGACACGTATTTGATGCGGTCTGCCTGTATGAAGTTCAACAGAAAGTAGGCTCATATCCCCTGTTACGTCGAGTACTTCATAATCTAACACTGCTTTTTTAGCTTGTTTATCGCCGGGGCTGGTAGTAAACACTTTATTCTTTCGACGATTTTTAACTAAATAATGTTCCAACGTCGCTTCTCTTTTGAGAGGAACTCCACGAACGACGGCTAAATATTTTCGATGAATGACCCTTCTTCGCAGCATGTCGGATAGTCTGGATGCAGCTTTAGATGTTTTGGCAAATACGATCGCACCACCTACTGGCCGGTCCAGCCGATGGACAAGCCCAAGATACACATTCCCCGGCTTCTGATAGCGGATTTTTAAATCCCTTTTTAAGAAATTGTGTAAATCATCGTCTTCGGTCTTATCCTTTTGCACGGGCATATTCACAGGCTTTTCGACAACAAGCAAATGATTATCTTCATATAAAATTGGTATATTCATAAAGCAAGAACTCCTTTAAAACATCGTGCATCCATCATATCACAAGTAGATAGGCGGACATAGAAATAAGAGACACCCTTCCAGGTGCCCCTGCTTCTAACGATATTCAACTGTTCATCCTTAGCTTCGATAACGATCATATGGCATTGGATTCCACGTTCTATATTTTATCGATTCAGAGCGCAGTGATGATGGTGTATCTTCAAAAATTTTCCGTGCTACTTCCAACTCACGCTCGGCTTCTTCCTTATCCTGGTACATATATTCATCCGAAGCAGTTTCTGGTGCTTTATCCACCTTTTCTTCCAAATAATCAATAACCATTTGCTGCTGTTTCCTGACCGATTCACGAGCATCTGCAACCCACTCTGGCTGCACCTCACGCCTGATGTCCGAAGCATAACTAAATTCATCATAAATTTCTTTGTAAATTCGGTCCGCATTGGATCGAACATCCGTTATAGCCGCCTCTAAGTCATCAATTGTAAGTTGTTCTACCTCTAAAGGCTTCTTGCGCTTTGGTCCGCCCAGTCTTGAATATTCCAAGTAAGATGGAAATATACTTTTGATGGCTTTGCCTACAGGGTTAACGGCTTGATGATGCTCATCGACCCCTTTTGGCTGAATACCTTGCATCGCAATCCGAGCAGATTCCGGTCTCACAATCTCCTTTGGAGGCAAGACTCCATAACGCAGCAATTCCCTAACACCAGTACCAGAAATGTTAATCCGGTATTGTTTATCATGTGGGCACGTTTGCTCCGTTGACGGGCTGTCACAACGCGTGCAATAAAATACTTCGTGGAACAATCGAATATCAATACCTAATTCATCTTCTGTAAATTTATCAAAAACAGAATGGCTGGCATATTTATCATAGAAATCCCCGATCCCAGCATGATCCCGGCCAATCAAGGCATGCGTACAACCGTAATTTTTCATAATTAAAGCATGAAGAACGGCCTCACGTGGACCGGCGAAAATATACGTAACCCTTAGTGGTGCAAGTACAGAGCGTTCTTTCGGATAATACGTATCCATCACACTGCGGTATGCTAACATACGAAACTCAGGACGTGTATATTCGCGCTTTGCCATCTCCACAAGCGGCTGAACGAGTAATCCATCAAGCTCTTCCAGCGCATTTCGATGGATATATTCGTGACCGCGGTGCATAGGATTGGCCCCTGTAATAAATCCACCAACGGATCTGAAATTCTTTTCCTCATAAAAAAGTTCAAATGTATCTTTCGGCTCAAGTCTTAGCTGCTCAAAAGGACCCCAGTGCACGCGACGAAGCATCGTAATTGGTCCGCCTAAAGCAGTATCCCCCATCCGACGGTAAATCGAATCAACACCTGGGTGACTTCGATCAGTCGTTCCAAAAAGGTGAGAAGCACGAAAATCTCGATCATAAGCAAAAATGTCTTCCAATTTGAGAATCGCAACCGGCTCTTTCGTGTCGTCAGCAAGACAGACTTCATCGCCAACGGACAGCGAATCAATGACCTGCTTATTACGGTCTCCTGTTGGTGCAAAACTAAGTGGCGTCGGCCAAATCAGACCATTTTTTAATCTGCCCTCTGTCAGAACTGATTTATAATCTTCTTTATTCATAAAACCTTCATTCGGAGACAGAACACCCGTGGCAATCATTTCGAGCGTAATGACAGCTTCCATATCAACAACGATCATTGGCAGCTGCTTTGCTCTTTCCATCTCCTGATCACGTTTTTTGCCTGTAAGCAGACGGTTAACCAATTTCCCACCATGCGGTTGTTGGGGGTAACTCGCCATTTTCTCTTGATCCAAAACAAATGATTTTTGACTCATGACATCTCCTCCTTGTTTCAACTACTAACTTCCCAGTTTCCAAAACTTTCTCAAAAGCAATCTTGAAAAATAGTAGTCTATCTATGTAAGACTACTATTATCATAACATAATTTGTAACCGCTTTCAGTAGTGAACTATTCGAAAAGGTGAAATATTTTGTCTTTTAATGACTGATCCCCCTTGATTTACGTCTGCATTAAAGGAGGTCCGATTATATGTTCAAGCACTAGATGAATCCCTTACTCCTTTATTCGAATTATATACAGGGTTCTTTGTAATTCTCCATATAATTATATGCAAGCAAACAGCAAAAAAGTACGATCTATTTCAAGGACTATATCCATCCCGAGAACAGAGTAATGATTGAATTTGCTATCTATGCAAAGAACTATTTGGAAATGAACGGTTTAAAACCACTAAGAGTATGATTGCTAATGATGCTACAAGACCCTTGATTTCTCAAGGGTCTTGTAGCATCCAATCTTATTGACTTTCGTTAGGCAAACAAAGGACAACCGCAATCATTAACTTATTCATGTCTCATAGGACACGGCAATATTATTCGACAAAATTCGGGGAGTGCCAGGCACCTAACGTAATGATGTATGTTAAAAAATGGATGTGGATGAAGTCATAAAAAGCCTTCCAAATGGATTAAACAGTAGACTTCAGGATAGTGGGGCGAATCTCTCCAGTGGACAAAAACAGCGGTTGTATTTGGCTAAAACACTTTTAAGCAACCCTTCTAACATCATTTTAGATGAAGCAACGAATCATCTCGATGCGAAAACGGAAGAATCCATCTTGGAAGCTTTAACTAAAATAAAAAATGAACAGAAACTTATTATAATTATGATCAACCACAATAAAAATATGTGGAATTATGCAGACGAAACAGTTGAATTAGGTGAATACAGACGAGAGAAACACACACAAAAAGCTTAATAGAGAGAAATATTAAGCTTTTTGTGTGGATCTATAAGTCATGGAATTGACCACAGGGCACCCTGGGAAAGTCTGATTGTACGGTTAAAATGGCTGGTCCATTTTACGTAAGTAACGAATCAAAATCCCTCCTTGCTGTAGCTCAATCCTCTTTTATATTTATCTAGATGTAAATAGTTGCCCTAAGGAAAATTTAGATCAAAAAGTATACGTTATATTAATTTAGCTGAAAACGGTGTGGTGTGTGATTCGGACGCTGCCATGAAATTACGGACGAGGAAGCTCGCCTGCATTTGCTTTATCTGTTCGGCAAATCCTTTATTTTTAGCACAAACAGCCAGTTTATACGCTGGATCGAGTGCGTATTCTTTAACATAAAAGGTTTGTTTCCCGTTTTCAACCTCATATTGCCCAGAACGAATCGAAGGGGTGATGCTAAAAGCATCCATGGAATGATACAATCCTTTTCCAGTTGCTTTTAGGTAACTTTCTTTCAAGCACCATAACCGATAATAATATGCTAATCGCTCTATTTCTTCTTTGTTCAGCAATTCCGCATATTCATCAGGAGTGAAAAATCGTTTCGCTTTAGCATAATCAATCGGATTCATTTTTTCAATAACAACCCCAACAGACGTTGAGCTGATACTGCAGACAACCCACTCTCCAGAATAAGACAGATTAAAGTGAAGGGGCCTACTTGACTTCAACAATGGTTTACCATACTCATTTTGATAAAAGCATAAATCACTGCTTGCAACTTGTAATTTTTTGCTTAACACATATCTGGCCAACAGGCCGCCGATTAATGTCCGATGTGCTGCCAGATTATTCTGTAATGCACGTATTCGATTTTCCCTTTCTACTGACAGATAAGTCGACAATTGATGAAATGTTTCTTGGTCAAGCATCTGATCCAAATGAACTGCATAAATCCTAACCAATCGACACACCATCCTTTATTTTCGAGGAGATCCCCCCTACCGCTAGGGCAGGAGTGTAACCCCCTCTTATTTTTCGACAAAATTCGGGAAGTGACAGGCACCTGCGATTTCTTTGTTGGTTGCGCCGGAGTTTTTGGCATTTTTTAAGTGTAAGTCCATGCAGTGGGTACATCCGGATGCACATGCAACAGCGACCGCAATGAGCGCTTTTTCTTTTGCGTCAAGTAAACTTGGCTGCTCATGCCGATGAGAGAATTCGGTAAATGCTTTTGAAGCAGCCTTACTTAAAGAGGAGAATGCCTGAAGTTTATGGAAATAAACAGACCGATACACCCTACCCTGGTCAACTTTACTGAAGGCGTTTAAGGAAACCACACCATGCGCGATATCTGCTCCCGCCTTTAAGGCTGCTGTGAGCTTGATCACTTTCACTGCTTCTTCTTTTGATACTACTTTATTTTCCGCATGATTAACATGAAGTTTAACATAATAAGGACACCCTGTTGTATGTGCAACCGCAATGATAATTAATTCTTTTAACTTTGGTGATAAGACGTCTGAATCCGGGCCCTCTGGATGAACAAAAAACGTCTGGTAGATATCCGAATTTTTATTTTTAATTTGTTCTAATCGCTTGAAATATGCACTTTTATATAGGGTGTCTTTATACATACTTTTTCCTCCTGTTCATCATTCATTTCTTATTCGACAAAATTCGGGAAGTGACAGGCACCTTCTAAGAAAGGTTCATGACGATTCTGCCGTCAATTTTTCCTTTTTCCATTCGGTCAAAAATATCATTAATATTTTCAAGAGGTTCGACTGTTAAATTGGCTTTGATCTTGCCTTGTGCTGCAAAGTCGATCGCTTCTTGTAGGTCTTTTCTTGTGCCAACGATCGAGCCTTTAACGGATACGCCATTTAATACAGTATCAAAAATCGGAATCGGCAATTCATCGTTCGGAAGAGCTACCGCTACCAGTGTACCGCCACGTTTGACAGATTGATAGGCTTGTTCGAACGGCTTTTTGGCAACAGCTGTACTGATCGCTGCTTGAACGCCGCCAACCTCTTCTTTCATTACCTGTGCAGGGTCCGCTTTTATGGAATTGATGACTTTGTCTGCACCTAACTTTTTAGCAAGCGCAAGTTTATCTTCATGAATATCGACTGCAATCACGTTAAATCCCATTACTTTGGCATATTGAAGCCCAATATGTCCAAGACCGCCGATTCCAAAAATAGCTACCCAGTCCCCTGGTTTTGCGCTAGAGACTTTTAGAGCCTTGTACGTGGTCACTCCGGCACAAAGAATAGGAGCGATTTCTTCAAAACTGACATTTTCAGGAATCTTTGCCACGTAATCCGCTGGTGCCTTGCAATATTCAGCGAAGGTCCCGTCCACTGAATAACCGCCATTCTCCTGATCATGACATAATGTCTCTCTGCCAGTTAAACAATATTCACATTCGCCGCATGCAGAGTATAGCCACGGAATCCCAACCCGGTCACCTACTTTAATCGATTTCACACCATCAGCAACCTTTTCAACAATTCCAACACCTTCATGCCCAGGGATAACAGGAAGCTTCGGCTTAACCGGCCAATCACCCGTTTTGCAGTGCAGATCCGTATGACAAACTCCAGTAGCTTTTATTTTGACCAGAATTTCACCGTGTTCCAGCTCAGGAACAGACACCTCTTTGATTTCAAGATCTTTGGTAAACTCATTAACAACTGCAGCTTTCATGAAATAACCTCCTAAAATAATTTTAAGATATCGTTTCATGATGATACATGCAATTGTCATGCCAATAGAAAAAGTGGATCATTTCAACATGAAAGGGAGATGAAGTGCCAAAAAATCGGCAAATCTGTCGAAAAGTCGGCTAACCTGCCAAAAAATTGGTATTGGTCTGGTTCGTAAAAGATTATCAACCGGAGGACCGGGCAAATCGACTGGAGGGATGAAATTTCAACCGGAGAAACGTGCAAATCGACCGGTGGGATTACCCCCTCACATATGCCAACGTTGCACTCGCTTTCCATTTCAGAAGCGTTTTTAATCTTCCTTATTTTTTTCATTCAACAGATAACGGAACTTTCGCTGGGAAATATTTAAGAGATGTGCCGCTTCTTTTCGGTTCCCATCAGCTTCAATGAGAGCCTGTTTCACAAATGTGGTTTCGACCCGATGCTCCAGTTCTTTAATCTGGTTTTCGATGTGATTAAAGTCAAAGTTACGAAGATCCTCCAGCGAATGGATCATATGATTTTCCCATGCGTTTAAAAAAGATTTCAGGTCTGTTGTGTCATCATCCGTTGTTTGGACTGGCTGGCTACTATTCTTTTCACGCGTTTGAATTTCATTTCCAAGAATAATTTTTTCTGGTAAATCAGCTGGCGTGATGGTTGTCTTTTCCCCATCCATTAGTGTCGTGAGCTGCGTTACAGTATTTGCAAGTTCGCGGACATTACCGGGCCAGCTATAGTTTTTCAGGAGATTCATCGCCTCATCAGAAAAGGTTAAGCTGGAACTATTTTTTTCAAGGAAATAAGAGACAAACAAGGGAATGTCTTTGTTCCGTTCTCGTAAAGATGGAATTTGCAGTTTTACCACATCCAAACGGTAAAATAAATCTTCTCTGAACTGTTGCTGACGAACCGTTTCTCCCAGATTCGCATGGGATGCGGCAAGGATGCGTGTATTTGTTCTCAAAGGTTTTTCTCCACCGACTCGCATAAATTCGCGTGTTTCCAGTACACGCAGCAATTTTACTTGGACGGCGGGAGTCATTTCTGCGATTTCATCCAACAGCAATGTCCCTTGGCTTGCAATTTCAAAAATGCCGCTACGCTGGTTGACAGCGCCCGTAAAGGCTCCTTTTTCATGTCCGAACAACTCGCTTTCGAGTAAAGCGTGGGACAGTGCGCCACAGTTAATTCCAATAAATGGCTGATCTCTCCTCGCGCTTGCCTGATGGATAAAGCGTGCCAAAACCTCCTTCCCTGTACCTGTTTCTCCTTCTATTAGTACGTTGACATTTTTAGATGCAATTTTATAAGCCAATGTAACCAAATGCTTCATTTTTGCCTGCTGACCAATGATAAATCCAACCCCATGTGCCAGACTTTCAATTGTATTTTCTGTGTAATCCTTATCATTGAAAAGTGCATCAATTTGAACTTCCAACTGATCGATATCTTCAAATGGTTTTTCAATATAATCATTTGCACCAAGCTTGATTGCCTCCACTGCCGTTTTTACCGTGCTATATCCAGTCATGATAATTACTTTGCACAATGGGAGCTTTTGCTTGATTTCTTTTAATAGATCCAGTCCATTCGCATCCGGCAGCCTGACGTCGAGCATCGCAAGTCCAAACTTGTGATCGTTTAATAAATCCAATGTTTGTTTTCCACTTTCAGCCACACTAACACGATAGCCTTTCTCTTCTAATAAAAACGATAAAAAATTGCCAACTTCCTGCTCATCGTCAACGACTAATATGTTATCCATGCACATCCTCCCCATTTTCTTTTTTCGTGTGGGAAGGAATCATGAAGCAAAAACAGCTCCCCTGTTCTTCCCTATTACAAATCTCAAGTATTCCACCATGTGACTTTGCAATGCCAAGGCTTACCGACAGTCCCAAGCCTGTCCCTTTCATCGCTTCCTTTGTCGTATAGAAGGGATAAAAAATGTCATCTTGTTTTTCCACTGGGATTCCTCTCCCGTTATCCGAAACGCTAAGCATGACCCAGCTTGAACCTCCCCTCTCCTGTACACTTGTTTTGATCGTTATATTTTTGTTTGAATGGGTA
This sequence comes from Virgibacillus alimentarius, assembly GCF_017874635.1. Taxonomy (NCBI): domain Bacteria; kingdom Bacillati; phylum Bacillota; class Bacilli; order Caryophanales; family Bacillaceae; genus Virgibacillus; species Virgibacillus alimentarius. Next base: position 32,297 of record NZ_JAGIKX010000026.1, on the reverse strand, counting down.
CATGCCTCTAGCTCGTCTTTGGCATTCATAAGCAGATTAATAACGATTTGTTCGATTTGCTGCATATTTCCTTCAACGAATGGAATATCATGGTTCAATTGCTTATTAAGTTGAATATTTTGCCGCTCTATTTGATAACCAGTTAAGCTAATGACTTGTTCCACCGCCAGATTGACCGAACATGTTTCAAAGCGTAAATCATCCTGTCTAGAAAAAGTAAGCAGATTGCGAATAATTTTTTTGCTTCTTTCCCCGCAATTATAAATAGCTTCCACCATACGGTATGGCTGATCTTGTTTATCCAATTTCCGCATGAGCAATTGGGAATTTCCGAGAATGGCAGTTAACGGACTGTTGAGTTCATGGGCTACCCCTGCTGCCATTTCGCCAATGGCGGCCAGTTTTGCCGATTGCATGAGCTGTGATTCCATATGAACTCTTTCGGTGACATCCTTCATATTAAGAATCGACCCAATGGTGTCTTGCGTTTCCTCATGGTAAACAGGTGATATCGACACCGCAAAAATACGGTCATTTTTTAGTCGAATTTGCTTCGAAACGGAGCTTTCCTTGAGGTGACTTTGCCTTAGAAGTTCTTGATTCTCATCATCAGACAGAGAAAAAACGCTTTGTATTGTTCTTCCATTTATTTGTTGATCCGGCAGTTGGAGAAGTTTGGAAACTGCTGCATTGAAACGCTGGATGACACCATTTTTATCCACAACAATGAGAAGATCCTGTACACCATGAAACGTATCTTCCCATTCCTTCTTGCTCTTAACAACTGCATGGTACAAGCGTGAGTTTTCAATACATACGGCAAATTGATCTGCCAGATGCTGAAAAAATGCCAAGTCTGCTTCATGGAATGTGATGTTTTCTTTACTACCAAGACAGAGCACACCTATCACACTTCTTCTTGAAATCAGAGGGATTACACAATTACTCTTTATTTGTAGTTGCTCAAAAGCCTTTTCTTCCAGGTACGATCCCATATGTTTATTTTCAGGTGTTCGACAAATGATCCTTTTTTCTTTAATCACTTGCCAATAAAGGGAGTTTTCATCATGAATTTCACACCCGACTGGCCTGAAGAAGCTGCTTGTGGGATAGACATTTTTTAAAACAAGCTGGCTATCTTCCAGCATCGTAAAACTGAGTCTAGATAAACGAAAAATCGGCTTTAGTTTTTCTAGCAGATTTTTAAGCATCGCATCGATCGACATATCCAAATCAAAACTTTTCATCATATCATTAATGATTGCTAGTTCTGCGTTTTTCTTCTGCATTTGCGCCATCGTTTTCTTCAGCTCTGTATAATAACTTTTTTTCGAGGACTTGATGCCTGTTAGTGATTCAATAAGATCTTGTTTACGCTGCATAGGTTTTCCTCCTTACAAAGCCAGACGAAACAATTCTTCGACATCACGAATCGTTACGTCTCTGGGGTTAGTAATCATGCATGCATCCTTTATGGCAATCTGACTCATGACAGGAATAGCGCTTTCATCCAGCCCCATCGCCGATAATGTTGTAGGTGTTCCAATGTCCCGAGCTAGCTTTCTTACATAGGAAATCGCTTTTTTCCCGGCTTCCATGGCCGTTAAGCCATTGATGTTTTCCCCCATCATTTCTGCCATAACGGCAAATTGTTTCGGGGCTGCCAGCAGGTTGTACTCCATGACGTAGGGGAGCAACACAGCATTGATCTCTCCGTGTTCTAAGGAAAAACGTCCTCCAATCGCATGAGACATGGCATGTACAGCACCAAGGATAGCGTTTGAAAAAGCAAGTCCAGCCTGCAAACTTGCCATGGCCATTGCATTTTTCGCTTCTTTATTGGACGTTGAAGCAACTGAGGGACGCAAATATTCAGAAACAAGGGAAATGGCATTTTTCGCCTGTACGTCTGTCAACGGAGTTGCAGCAACACTGACATAAGCTTCAATTGCATGGGTTAAAACGTCCAGTCCGGTAGAAGCAGTGAGTGCAGCGTCTTTCGTTGAGAGCGTAATCGGATCCACAATCGCAATATCTGGAATAAGCGATTTCGAAACAATTGTCAGCTTCTTTTTTAATCCTGTATCAACAATGATTGAGAATTGAGATACCTCCGAACCTGATCCAGCGGTTGTAGAAACCATGACAAGCGGCGGCAGAGGCAGGTCGATTTTATCAACACCTTCATAATCGTGAATATTGCCACCATTTGTTGCGATAATAGCAATCGCCTTCGCTGCATCCAGTGCGCTCCCTCCGCCAACACCAACAACAGCGTCACATTCGTTGTCAAGATATACCTTAACTCCGCGATGAACTTCCTTATCTTTCGGATTGGAAGTTATATCACTAAATACGGTGCAGGCAAGATTGGCATCCTGGCAGTTTTTCACCACCTTTTCTCCCCAGTTCGCATGCATCACACCATCATCACAGACAATAAGCACTTTTTGAGCACCAAGCCTCCTACAGCTTTCTCCCACTTGATCCACAGCTCCATCTCCAAAAATAATTTCCGGTGTAACAAATTTGCTGATATGCATGAATAACGCCCCCATCCCTATTATTCTAGCTTTCTCATAAATCTGAAGTTTTTCCCTCTTATCCGGAGCTCATCGTACAAATACAACGTTTTCTTTCAGTTTACTTGACGCGTTTTTTTCTGTCTAGTGGATTGGATGTTAAAGTGCGTTGTGCTCCACTCGAGCAATAACGCTCCGGACTCGCGCAGTTTCATGCCTCACTCGAGCGGCAGCTACATGAACTCGAGCGGCTCCATGCCTTGCTCGCGCGATAACGCTACTAAGTCGAGTAATAATACCCAAAACTCACGCAGCACTTCTACCCCTAGCTATCTATAAATTTGTCACACATCCATAGGAAGATAGTCTATCTATACAAACTACACCTTACTCACACCATCCCACTCCCAAAAAAGCAGACTGCCTCATCAGAAAGAAGGAAGTCTGCTTCATTGTTTAAAATGCTTTAATTGGACCACATCCAATCCGTTTCCCGGAATCTCCGGATGGCTGTGAGCGGTAATCATCGGGATTTTGGTGGATCATAACCGATCTTCCGACCACATCTTGGGGGCGGAACCGATTTGTAAAAAATGTCATTCTTGCGTAACCATCATTGGAAAAAAGTACTGGAAAATCCCCTGCGTGATTGCCGTGGGGCTGATTATCGGGATTCCAGTGTCCACCTGCTGCTTGGAATGGATCTGATTCATCTCCTACTGTACAGTTTGCATGTTTATGAATATGGAAGCCGTGGGGGCCGATGGGATCCTGATCTCCTTGTGCAGGTTGATACGCAGGCAGGCCTGCTACTTCCACGGTTACCTCTGTCCCATAAGGAACCTCCATAAATGTGACGTACCCATGGAGGTTTGGAGCAAGCTCGCTTCCTCTTATTTGTGCAAATGCTCTTGTTACCTCTTGCCTGACTGGGTAGTACATTTGATATGGATGATAATGATAAAAATACATATTTATATTTCCTCCCTGATTCTTGGTGACACACTATTTTATGCCCAGGGAGCCCACTTCGTGAAAGGTGGTTAAAAAAGGGCTAGAGATTTTTTATCTAATCTCCGCTATTAACAAGGAGTGATCTGAAAAATTTTCAATTCGTTCGTGGTGGGAGAGGCAGCATTCCGTCAAACGACCGGAGAGATCCGGTGATAGGAAAATGTAATCCAAACGAAATCCGTTCTTTTTATGGCTATACCATGTATAGTCCAGTGTATCTTTGTGTATTTGTTTCCAGGCGTCGGTCCATCCGTTTGCTTCCATTTTCATGATAAAATTACTATATTTCTTTGGTGCGCGTTTCTTTTCATCACTTCTTGCGGTATTAAAATCCCCTGCAACGATGGAACGGATACCGGATCTGCGTTCACTATGCTCAAGGATTTGCTCCCAAAAAAATTGCTTGTCATACGTTTCATTCACATTTGGGACATGGACCCCTAGTAAAAATAAGTGATGGGTCGGGAGATATACTTCGTTCCAGCGGTGGGATCCATGCTCGTTGGAAAAAGGGACTTCACAAGTTTCGAGTGGATAAGTGGATAAAATAAGAATACCATTTTCCCGGTTTGGCGGATCGGATGACTGGATATGATGCCACCCTGCTTGCCTCAGCTCCGAAGTAAGAAACGCACCTGTCTGATTTTGCTTGTATTCTGTCAGCACGATCACATCAGCCCGGTGCTCCTTGAGTGAATCAACAATTTGAAGGATTGCCTTTTTTCCGCCCTGGCGTATATTCCACGTTAAAACTTTTAATCGATGTATCAATGCTAATCCCCCCTTAACGGAGACCGATGGCATTAACCGGACCCCAGATTGTTAAGTAGGAAGCCATACGTGGCTGTTTGATAAAGCAGCCCTCCCTATCCTTCCTTTCATATGTTGAGAGGGATGAGCTTTTTAAAATGATTAATTGTGGATAAAACCTGTGGATATCTGTGTTTTATCTTGTGGATTTTGTGTATAACCTTGTTAATTACTTATTTGATCCTGTTAACGATGTGTATAAAACTGTGTATAAAATTTAAACAAGCTATAGTTTATAATGGTTATTACCACAATTTTTTTAAAAAGAGAAGGAGAGCAGGTGAGCAAGAACTTAGTCATGTTTCCTTTCAGGCACATTCAAATGTAGGAATGGTAAAGGGATTTGGAAGAATGAAAATTACTTTGATGCAGAAGCACCATGTATCCGTTGAAACGAATATAGGGGAAATTAATATTGTCGAACGGGGATAAAGGGGGCAGGCGAGGAGCTGTCCCCCTTTATTTCTTTTTTCGACAAAATTCGAGGAGTCCCCTATCTCACAAGCTGATTTACTTGAGAAACGATGCCCACTACCAATTCACGTGCGGATAACCTTTTGCTTAACCGAGACCCCTGCCCGCTCCAAAGGCTCAGCCACTCCGGCCTATCTTGCTTTGCCGCTTCTGTGCGGATTTCCTTTGTGAGCGCGTTTTGTACGGGATAACTCGGCAATTCTTTTTCATATGGCGCCATTTTCGTCATGAATTCATTTTGAATGCCTCGTGCCGGCTTCCCGCTGAATACGGAGGTGATCTGCGGCTGATCCTCTGTGCTGTTTAAAATTGACTCGATGTGCTGCTTTTTCGCCCCGCTTTCCAGACTGGTGACAAAGGCTGTTCCCATCTGGACGGCCTGGGCACCAAGGGTGAGTGCTGCGAGAACTCCCCGCCCATCCATAATGCCCCCTGCTGCAATTACCGGGATACCGATATGATCCACGGTTTGCGGAACAAGCGCCATTGTGCCAACCATCGCCTCACCAAAAGGAATCGAGAAAGTTCCGCGGTGACCACCTGCCTCACTGCCCTGCACGACAACCATATCCACTCCGATTTCTTCATTGATCATTGCCTCGTTGACCGTTGTTGCAGTACCTACGAGTGTAATATTTTCCCGTTTTAGCTGTTGAATGATTGCTTTTGAAGGAACACCGAATGTAAAACTGCAAACAGGTACTTGTTCCTCGATAATGATCTCCAATTGTTGTTCAAAAAGAGCAGTCGATGGCTTTCCCACAGCCGGTTCCTTCAATTTTAGCTCTTCGCGAAAAGGACGCAGCCATTCATTCGCCTTTTCCAAATCCACTTCAGATACTTCTGGAATTTCTGGTATGAAGACATTAACACCAAAGGGCTGATCCGTTAATGCTTTAACCTTCTGAATCGTCTGCTTCATCTGCTCCGGTTGCATATAGCCTGCACCTAAGTTTCCTAACCCACCGGCGTTGGAGACAGCAGCTATCAATTCTGGTGTGGTCACACCCCCGGCCATTCCTGCCTGGATAATTGGATAAGCAATTCCCAACTTTTGCGTAAGCTCATTTTTATTCCACATGCAACTTATTCCCCCTATCAGTTGTTCAACTTTCAAACGGTTTCTAAAAATGCTTTATATCTATTATAATGAAGAGACATAAACACGTAAAAGGATGTTTCTTGTTGCTTACCATCAAAAATAATGATACCTGAACATCGGCTGGAGGTTTTTATATGAATCTGGAAGATCTTCGTGTTTTTAAGGAAGTGGCAAAGCATGCCAACATGACAAAAGCGGCTGAGAGCCTGAACTTTGTTCAATCCAATGTCACCGCGAAAATGAAACGGCTGGAACAAAAATACGAAACCAAGTTATTTTATCGGCATAAACAGGGTGTTGAACTAACCTCACCCGGCAAAATGCTTTTATCCTATGCGGTGCAAACGCTCCAGCTGATGGATGATGCGGAAAAATCATTAAAGGAATCTCATGCACCGAGTGGAACTTTGTCCATCGGTTCCATGGAAACAACAACTGCTACCCGATTGCCGCGGATATTATCTGGATATCATGATCACTATCCAGTAGTTGAATTATCGCTTCAAACCGGAACTACAAAAGAACTTATCAAAGCTGCTTTAAAACGTGAAATAGATGGTGCATTTGTTGCAGGAGAAGTCCGTCATCCAAACCTTGTGAAAATCGAGGCTTTTGAAGAAGAACTGATGCTGATTGCAAAGAAAAATTCCCTTTCCAACGCGGAATTTGATCAGTTAGATAAGCAACTGTTCATCGTATTCAAGTCCGGCTGCTTTTACCGAGATACGCTGGAAAAATGGCTGGAGTCAAAAGGAATTATTCCCACACGGATGATGGAGTTGAACACATTGGACGGGATAATGGGCTGTGTTCAAGCTGGACTGGGCGTTTCCCTTTTGCCAAAAACGGCAACTGATCAACTTGACCAAAGCAAAACGATCACAAGATTTCCCCTGCCAGAACCATATGGGAAGGTCCAGACATGGTTTATTCATCATAAAGATATTGTGCAAACATCCGCATTTTGTAAGTTTAAGGAGATTTTTTATGATGAGGGAATTGTTGAAGTTGAGGGATAGTAGGTGTGATAAAAATGACAAAAAATAATCCCTCATGTGCTTTATCCAGCCGGTGAGAGATTATTCCTATCCATCCCCCCTTGATGGGGTTGTCTATTGTTTTCATAATAACTCCACTTTCGCACCCTGAAAATAGGTAGGTATCCCTTGATATAGTGGCCATGAAAACACGACATCCCTTGTAAATACAATGGTAGTATGACTGTGCTAGCCGCTACAAATTGACTTTTTTCCTTCCCCAGTCAGGTAATGATTCCTTGATCCGAGCACCTAACCAAGCCTTTCGTATCTTACGCCAACTTAACGAAGAAGTGACGGATTTGATTCGCTAGTACAGTGGCGGATGTGCTTGAAGTTGAAATTCAATAAACCTGAAAAACCAATTATCACGATCTATACTCGACGTTCTTTTCATTGGCTTTTCGTCTGCCCCGCCATATTGAAGTCTTTTATCCCTTGCTTTATCTTGTGCTAATCCTAATTCACGGAGACCCTCTGCCATTTGGGTCATTCCACCCTCTAAAAGCTTTGCTCCTAAAAAGTCAGCCCGAATTTCCGTCCATTGTGCAACAAAAGATATATATATAGGGAAAAGGATCATTAAAATATAAATAAGAGTGATTTTTACCCACTACGGGAAAGACGCTTTAAAAACGAACCACTTACTTCACCGTATCCATTGTTTCCGTTAATGCTTGTAACTCTTCCAATGTAAGGCTTGGATCAATGATAACAAGGGAGTAATTTAATCCATCTTCTTGCCAAAATAAAGCACGAAAATCATTTGAATCTGTATAGGTTCCGTCCTGATTACGAATCGTAACCTTTTCTTCATCAGGGAGGAGAAGATCTTCATCTGTATCTTCAGGCGATTCAAAAACAGATAGTGTTAAAAATGGTGCATCTTCTTTCTTATAATCAATATTAATCTCCGTCCGGTTAAGTTTACCTTTTAGTTCATCCATTTCGATGGCTGATATCGCTACCCCGTCTTCCTCAGGAAAGTAAAGAAAAGGTTTTCCAATACCTTCTTTTGCTTCCTCTAACGTCACTTCTTCCGTCTTTAGTAAGTCATCTGAGTTAACGATATCTACATCATCAGGTAGATCAAGTGTAAATTTTTCATCAGGAATGCTCGTATCAAAATCAATATTGTTATAGACTATTTCTGTCTTTTGATTGCCTGTACTGGAAACGATCTTTAAAACAATCCAATTTTCTTTATCAATCCATATTTCTTGTTTTCCCAGTAAAACATCATCTTTTTTCGGGGTAGCTACCAGATGGTACGCGGATCGACCAGCTATTTCTTCTTCCCCTTTTCCTTCTATTTGATGCGTATCACGAACCATATCAAGAATCAAATCAACTTGTTCTTTAGGTGATGGTTGATTAAATTCCAATATTTCTTCATCGTCAACCACAATCGCTTGATTTTGCTCTACTTCATATGTTGTAATCTTTTCCCCATCATTGACCGATATCGCTTTTTCTTCTTCATTTTGATTTTCAATTTCGACCCTTATCTTTCCATCTTTACTATGCCATTCTTTCATCTTCATTGCTTCCACAACGTCTTCATTTTCACGAATCGTTGATGTCGCTTCAGCTACGTATGATTCAGATTCTTTCTCATCTAAAGCATTATTAATCATTTGCTCTGGAGAATAATCACTTGTTTCCGAGCAAGCCGTCATCATAAAAATTCCTCCTGTCACACATAAAGTTACTAAAGCTTGATAGATTTTCATTTTTCTTCCCCTTTTCACTTCAATTTAGGTAGTTTGCATATGACACATGTACCAACGTTTTCTTTTGAAAATAAAAAGACTTCGCCGCCATGTTTTTCAATAATTTGTTTAGTAATACTTAAACCTAGTCCCGATCCATGTTTATATTGTATACTCCGTGCTTCATCTGCTTGATAAAGCGGTTCAAAAACATAAGCTGATTTTTCTTTTGCTATTCCTTTTCCTTCATTTTGAACGATGAAATAAACAGCACCTTTCGTTAACAATTCATTTGTGGGTATAAATTCAAATAACCAATCAGGGGGCATCTTTTCACTTGATCGGGCAGCAATCCACAGATGACCTGCCTTTTTTGTATAATGAATCCCATTACTAACTAAATTATCAGCCACACGTATCATTTGTTTTGGGTTCAAGTCATACGTTCCAACAACATCCGCATCTGCCTGTAATTCAATGCCTTTGTTTATGCATAACGCCTCATAATCTGAGACTAGCATTTCAAAAAACTCACTGCCTTCCACTTCCACTAATTCCATCGTATGGCTCGGTGACTTGAGTAACGTGTATGTTAACAAGTCATCTAACATAACCTGCATAAAATCCGCCTTTTCCATAATCACTTGGCGATATTCATTTTGTTCTTGATCTGTTAGTTTTTGCGTGTGAAGGGCTTCAGCATAAGCCATAATGGATGTAAGTGGCGTTTTTAGATCATGGGAAACACTTGCGATTAAGTATTCTTTCGCTTCTTGTTCCTGTTCAATTGTTTTTCTTGCTGTATCGATTTGATGTTTCATATGAAAAAAATGCGCTGTTAATTTTCCAATTTCATCTTGCTTTGTCTGGCGTTCATGAACGTCTTTACCAGCAGCAAAAGCTGTCATGTCATTCATCAACCCGGTTAGACGCAAGTTAAATTTTTTATTAACAAGAAGAATAACTGTTAAATAAATAAGCGTAAATACAACAAAAAACAGTCCTCCAACAATATAACTACGATTTGTCACACCTGCTACCCATTCGTCACGAGCTATGTGCACATCAAAAAAACCAATGAGTTTTCGATTATCGAAGACGGGTTGTTTATACGAATAGGAACTGTATCCTTGTTCTAATGTGTATAAGTCTTGATATAGTTGCTCTTTGCTAAGTCCATACCTCGTTGATTTAAATGAAGGATTAGATGTATAGATAATCACTCCATTCTGGTCATAAAGCGTGATTGATTTTGTCTGATCCGCATATTTCTTAATTTTTTTTCGATCTGTTTGAGAGGTATATAGTTTTGGATCGTCTAAAATTTGTTTTAGGTCATCTAACTCCATTTGGATTTGCACGTGCTCTTCCACTTTTTGTTCATTGTTATACGAATGGATCCAGGCAAAAAGGAAATAAGCTGTCATCAAAGGAAGAATCATCACGATTAAATAAGATAATAATAGCCATGTTTTTATTTTCACAGCAGGTCACCTATAAACTTGTAACCTTTTCCCCAAACGGTCTGAATAAAATAGGGGGTTTTTACAGGGTCTTTTAATTTCTCACGTAACGATTTAATATGCACAGTAACCGTGTGCAACCCTTCCGCTTCAACTTGGTTCCATATATGTTCATAAAGTTCTTGTTTTGAAAAAGTGCGCTGCGGATGCTTTGCTAAAACATGGAGTAAGTCAAATTCTTTTACAGTTAATAAAAGTTCATCCCCATGAAGCATGACCTTACGTTGATCCCAATCAATCGTTAAGCCGTCTGCGTACCTAGATCTATTTCCTGTTTCACAAACGCCTTGATATCGTCGCCATCTACGTAGTTGTGACTTGATGCGTGCTTTTAATTCAACAAGACTAAAGGGTTTTGCCAAGTAGTCATCCGCGCCCAGGCCAAGCCCTTCGACTTTATCTTCATCTTCTTTTCGGGCACTGATAATAATGATCGGGACATCACTTTTCAAGCGAATGTTTTTGCATAAAGTGAAGCCATCCATTTCTGGCAACATGAGATCAACAAGGACGAGGTCATACTTGGCTCCCTGAAAATCTTCCCATCCTTCAAGACCTGTAGTTGCCCAAGTTACTTCATACCCTTCTTGTATGAGTGTATTCCGCGTAATGCCAGCAATTTCCGAGTCATCTTCCACAAGTAAAAGACGAGCTTGCATGATGATTCCTCCCCTACAAATGTAAATATAGCATCCTTTTATAAAGATAAAGGAAAGTTTATTATTTCTTTATAATTAAGCGTTCTTCATTTTATCATTTCGCAGCTATGTCAAAACGTGTATGATTGACTTTTTTAAAAATAAAACGTAATATATATATGCCTAAATGACATATATATATAGCGTGGATGGTGACTAAATGTCGAATCGAATAAAAATGGCTCGAGTAGAAAAATCACTTACACAAGAGCAGCTTGCCAGCCGGGTGTCGGTGGCAAGACAGACAATCGGACTGATCGAAAAAGGAAAATACAATCCGAGTCTTAAGCTTTGCATTGCAATTGCCAAAACATTGGGGAAGACGCTCGATGATTTATTTTGGGAGGATGATTAAGATGGAAAAAACATGGATTGCCAATTTACTTCCACAGGATGAGTATAGGGAAAAACGACTTCTTTACTTTATTGCCGAAGCCGTTTTCATACTGGGTGTGTCGCTGTTTCTGTATTTAATGGTTGAATCATTTATAGTAGAGATGGATATGCCTGGTGATAGGATGGCACTTCTTTGTATTGGATTTTTAATCACGTATACGACTCTTCGCTCTACGTTGACCGGTATTGAATATCCAGACGTTGCATCAGAAAAACGATATCAAAAAGAAAAAAGGTTGAGAATTTATAGCACTATTCATTTCTGGATCATTTTTTTATTTATTTCCATCTTATTCAAAGGCATTCCATCCAATCTTGAAGAAACATTTGATATTGTTGGATCAGCTACTTTTGCCGCAATTTTCTTCTTTATCTTGAATTACCTTTCCTTAAAAAAATCGTACAAGAAAAACAAGGATTTGCTGGATGATTAAGACTTGATAGAATCGATTTGGTACTGTGGTTTGCGATGTTCTACTGATAATTTTCATCAAAGTTGAATTTCCAGCGCTATTTGGACAAGACCCATAACGCTGTCACTCAAGCTTTTACGCCTTAGGCTTTCCTATGTAGTACCCTTGCATTGCATCGACACCGAAGTTTTGCCATGTTTTTAGTTGATCGGCAGTTTCAATGCCCTCTACAGTCACATCCCATTCCTGCAACCTGAAAATTTCTAGCATTTTTTTAATTGTTGACTCCAAATTGGGCTCCTGATCTAATTTATACACGAGGCTTTTGTCCAGTTTCATAAAATCAATCGGTAAATCGACGAGGTCGTTGAAAGAAAAATATCCGTTTCCAAAATCATCAAGTCCAACCCGGAATCCCTTTGTCCGAAGAGAATGCATAATCTGTTTGATCTGCTTCCGCTTATATAATTCTTTGCTCTCGGTAATCTCAAACTGCAATCGATCAGGTTGCACACGATATTCCCTGCATATATTAGACACGCTTTCTGATAATCCTGACAAAAGCAGCTGTTCAACAGAAATATTTACGGAATAGATTCTTGTAATATAAATGGAAATTATTCGCATGAATTTTATCTAGTTTTTGCATCGAGGCAAGTAATCGCAAATCCTCATCCGTATCTTCTTCCGCGAGATAAATTTGCATCAAATCTGTATATGCCTTTTTGAAAAAATCCTGTCCCCCGTGACGCCCAAAACCATTTGGCGCTTCGTATACCAAATCCCTTACCATGTTACTATGTAGATCAAATAATTGGAAAAAAGTTCCTTCAATCCGCTGCCTCACTGATTCTTCTTTTTGTAATTTAAGCTGTTCCTTCTGACTCAAAAATGCCCATAAAGCAAATAATGCCGTAATTATCGTTAATATGGGTGTGGTGATTCCATTAAAAAAATCAGCTAGATAGCCATAATTATCTCCAAAAGTAAATGCTGTTGTATCTTCATGGTGGATAATATAGTACATACTAAAATAAATCACGGAGCAACTCATCATCATGATGATGAAGGAAGAACATAGTAAAGTGCAGTCTTCCTTAACTGCGTAAGTCGTTTTTTCTGCATTTTAATTCCCTCTTTATTAAAACTAAGATTCTTCTTCATTATACACGACTTCGTAAGGGCAGTCCTGCCAAAATTATTCGGTATAAACTGGAGGGAGAACGATCGTAACCCCTCCGTTTCATTCGGTAAAATTCGGGGATGTACTTCGTGTGGGCAGTTCCCCTCCTCTCGCCTAGAGGACAGACCCTCTTATTGTCAAAATCTTATCATTTTTAATAGCTATTCAAAATATACTTATAGAGGCGCTATAAATAATCCGTATCGTTTAGCAGGATAACACTTATACGCAAACAAGGAGGGTGTGTATGGACAAAAAGAAGGTTGGTTTCGTTGGACTTGGAAACATGGGATTTCCGATGGCATCCAATCTATTAAAAAGCGGGTTCACGGTATACGGTGTGGACATTAAGAAAGTAAATGAGGAACGTTTAGCAGCGATTGGTGGAAAGACAGGCTACACGGTAGCAACGCTTACCGATGAAGTGGATATACTATTCACCAGCCTCCCGACACCGCAAATTGTAGAGGAGGTTTATCTTGGTAAAGCTGGCCTGATTCATCATGGCTCCTCTCCCCTTACATTCGTCGATGTAAGCACGGTTTCTCCGGAATTAAACCGAAAAATAGCGGAGAAAGCCACAGAAAAAAACATGCAATATCTAGGGGCACCAGTAAGTGGCAGTGTTTCCGGAGCAGAAGCAGCTACACTGACCGTTATGGTTGGTGGCAAAAAAGAAGCCTATCCCCATGCTTTGCCATATCTGCACGCAATTGGGAAAAATATTTTCCAAATTGATGAAGATGCTGGCATGGGGACGATAGTCAAATTAATCAACAATCTCATGACTGGTATTCATAATCAAGCGGTCGCTGAATCTTTGTCCATTGCAGATCATTATGGGCTTGATCACGATCTTATTCATCAGATCGTTTCTGTAAGTTCCGGGCAAAGCGATGTGTTCTCAAGAAATCACAAAAATTTTATCTCTCAAGATGAATATAGGAAGGGAGCGTTCACTGCTTCCCTATTACACAAAGATTTGAAATTGGCCAAGTATGTGTCCGGAGGAACGCTGCCCCTGGTTGAAACACTGATTCAATATTTTGATGACCATATGGATGGCTATGCAGATAAGGACATGTCTGCTACGTATTTGATGTTAAAGCAGCTGCATGCCAAGAAAAAGCAATCATGAATTTTATTTTAAAAAGGATGGATGGATAAATGGAAGTAACAACATTAGATCGGATTATGCATTATATCAATGGTAAAAAAGTAAAAGGTACGAGTAGCAGATTTGGTTATGTGTACAACCCTTCATCGGGGCAAAAAATTGCCACGGTACCGTATGCTACGGATGCAGAAGTGGATCAGACGATAAAATTAGCCAAAGAAGCCGCTGCAAAGTGGGCGAAAACTTCCGTTGGAAAAAGAGTAGCGGTATTGTTTAAATTTCGTCAATTCGTAAGCGAACATACGGATGAGCTGGCTCGATTAATCGGCAAAGAAAATGGTAAAACGATTTCTGATGCAAAAGGAGCTATTAAACGGGGCATGGAGTCGATTGATCTAGCTATCGGGGCACCGCATATCCTAAAAGGCGAGCACTCTGTCAATGTGGGTGGAGATATTAATGCCTATTCGATAAAACAGCCGCTCGGCGTCGTTACATGTATTTCGCCTTTCAATTTTCCTGTGATGGTGCCACTTGCGATGAGTACGATGGCAGTTGCTGTTGGAAATGCAATGGTTTTGAAGCCTTCTGAAAAGGTGCCTTATTCCGCTCTCTTCCTCTCGGATCTCTGGGAAAAGGCCGGGCTTCCTGCGGGGGTTTGGAATGTTGTCAACGGGGACAAGGATACAGTCAATGCCATTATTACCCATAAAGATATAAAAGCAATCAGTTTTGTCGGTTCTACGAAAGTCGCAGAAAAAATCTATGAAACTGGCACCAAACATCATAAGCGGGTTGCTGCATTTGGCAGTGGAAAAAACCATATGGTGATCATGCCAGATGCTGATATGGACCTTGCAGTTGATGCTTTTGTTGGTGCGGCTTTTGGCTCTGCTTCCCAGCGTTGTATGGCTATTTCAGTCGCTATGCCAGTGGGAGAAAAAGCAGCAGAAATTTTTACAAAAAAAGCAAAAGAGAAAGTAAAAAACCTAAAACCGGGTGCTTATCAAGATGAAACTGCCGATTTCGGGGCCTTGATCAGTGAAGAAGCAAAACAGAGCGTATTACGCGCAATCGAATCGGCGGAAAAAGAAGGAGCAAATATCGTCGTCGATGGAAGGAATCCTTCTGTAAACAATGCGAACGGATTTCACCTCGGTGCCACGCTGTTCAATCATGTCACACCGGAAATGGCGATGTATAAGGAGGAAGTTTTCGGCCCTGCACGTGCAATTGTGACGGCGGAAAGCCTTGATCAAGCAATTGATCTCATTAATGATCATGCATATGGAAATGGTGTAACGATTTTCACCAACTCCGGCAGACATGCACGCAAATTTACGCAGGAAATCGAAGTCGGCATGGTCGGTGTCAACGTACCTGTTCCAATTCCAGTCGGCTATCATAACTTTGGTGGGTGGAAAGGGTCTCGTTTTGGTGAGGGTCAGATGTTTGGACCAGATACCGCGCGCTTTTTCACAAACACAAAAACCGTTTCAGAACGATGGCCGGAAGCAGATACAAAGAGCGAAACAAATTTTGATTTTCCGAGCAGTTAAACGAAAAATGATGATGGCTCCGTTTTCACACGGGGCCCAACCATAATCACATATCCATTTGAAAACGTTAACGTTTTTCATTCTCGAGGTGATTGGATGCTAGGAATTGTATTAGGGCTCTTGTTGCTTATTATCCTTGCATACAGAGGCTGGTCTATTATCTGGATTGCCCCGATTTGCGCGGGGGTTGTTGCATTATTTGGTGGACTTGATTTACTCGATGCCTATACAGGCACCTATATGGAAGGTTTTGTTGATTTCACGAAAAGCTGGTTCCCTGTCTTTATGCTTGGTGCTATTTTGGGAAAATTAATGGAATATACCGGTATGGCCCAATCGATCGCATCAGGAATCATCAAGCTTTTCGGAAAAAAACAAGCAACAATTGGCGTCGTACTCGCTTCCAGTGTTCTGGCTTATGGTGGGATTAGTGTTTTTGTCGTTGTATTCGCTGTTTATCCACTTGCCGTAAGTATGTTCAGGGAGGCTGACATTCCAAAAAGACTGATGCCGGGAACCATCGTTGCTGGCATGATGACCTTTGCCATGACTGCGCTTCCCGGGACACCGCAAATCCAAAATTTGATCCCAACGGATTATTTTGGTACAACCGCTGCTGCGGCACCAATGATGGGGGTTGCTGCGGCGATTGTAATGGGAGTTGGATCCATCCTTTATTTAAAATGGAGGGAAAAGAAATTAAAAGCAGCGGGCGAAGTTTTCATTGGATCGGACGAAGATGAAAAGGTAAAAAAGCAGCTGATGGAAAACCCGCCACACATTCTTTTATCTTTACTTCCCATTTTAGCTGTCATTATTACACTGAATCTCTTCAAATGGGATATTGTCATTTCCCTCCTGAGCGGTATCCTCTTGATTTTGCTTTTATCCGTGAAACGATTTAAAGGGTTTGTACCTGCACTGAACAAGGGTGCAGGGGATTCAGTGATGGCGATGATCAATACATCTGCTGCAGTCGGGTTTGGAACCGTGGTACGCGCAGTTCCCGGATTTCAGAAATTGAGTGATTTTGTGCTTGGATTGGATGCAAATCCATTGATATCCCTGACGGTTGCTACCAATCTATTATCAGGAGCAACCGGCTCCGCTTCAGGAGGGCTTGGTATCACCATGGAAGCTTTAGGGCAAAAGTACAACGAAATCGCACAAGCTACCGGAATCGCGCCAGAAGCATTTCACCGTATTGCTTCCATTGCCTCCGGCGGACTGGATGCACTTCCGCATAATGGAGCTGTTTTAACCATTTTAATCGTCACCGGCATGTCACATAAGGAATCGTATAAAGATATTGCCGTTATCGCGATTGCCTTTCCAATGTTGTCACTCATACCAGCTATTCTGCTGGCTAGTTTGGGAATCTATTAATCGGAACGCAAGCGGATTTGAACAAACGATGTAAAGAAAAATTCGCTTTTTCCAGCAGTGATATGCATGATGGTGAAGAAGATTAGCTTTTTCGCTAATAAGACAGAATAAGCCACCTTCTAGTAATCTGGGAGATGGTTTATTTTGTAATTTCGCTGTAAACAATGCTTATTCAATATGGCACAGTAAATATAAGTGTATAAGGATTTTACGGGTGGTTATATTTGTTGCCTGTGCTAAACAAACATAAAAATATGGTAAATCTTATCTTTTTAAGATGTATTTTTATTTTTTTACAGATACCCTATGATTAGCTACATCACGATAAAGCTTCATTACCTCTTCATTTCGTTTATTAAAAAACGCGTCGTTTATAATTGGTATCTTATACGCTTTTTCTAAATCCGTCATTAACGCTGTTAAACGTAAATCCTGCTGAAACATATTGATATCAGCTTCCATAATATTTTTAAATCTTTCTTCAAATTCTTCTAACATCCGAACACCTCCGATTCATACATTCACTCTCAGCTTTTTTATATTTGTATGCATTCTCTTACTTTTCTTTATCTTATCGTTATTTTTTTGCTGCTTTTATAGCAAGGAACTCATCCCATTCTCTGCATACAATGTTCCCTTAAGGGACACCCATCACAGATCGGCTTTGCTTTGCAATGCTGCTTCGCATGCTCAACAAGCAATGCATGAAACTCTTTCCAAAATAAAAGATCCTGCGATAAATCACCTTCCACTTCGATTCGAAACGGATCATATGACCCTGGCATATCATAACCAAACCGATAAAATATTCTTCTTGCATAAGCGTCCACCACAAACACTGGCTTATCAAATCCATAAAGCAGCATGACATCGGCTGTTTCCTGCCCCACTCCTTTAATCCCCAGCAATTCTTTCCTTAAATCTTCACGGCTTTTCCCTTTTAAGGAACACACATCAAATTGATGATCCCTAAACCAATGGAGGAAAGCTTTCAGCCGCTTTGCTTTGATATTGTAAAAACCACTTGGGCGAATTAACTGGGCTAATTGTGCTTCTTTTAATGAACGCATTCTTTTCGGATACAAATATGGAGCTACATTTTCCAACGCCTTCTCTACATTACGCCAGCTTGTATTTTGAACGAGAATAGCACCGACCATCATTTCAAAAGCCGTATCAGCCGGCCACCACCTCTGTGGTCCGTAATGTGCATATATTTTTTTATAAATAAAATCATAATGAAGCATAGAAACCTCCAAAAACTTTACAAAATATTTACTTCAGGTAAGTATTTATTTTATATTCCTCTGATATCATTGAAATAGAAGATCATAAGATAGTCAGAATGGAGGTGTTCAATTGCGACTGCTTGCTAAAGTAACTATCTGTCTTACAGTCCTTATGATCTATATGAATTATTAATTTCCCTCATTTTTTACTCCTCCATTTTTGTATACTTCTATATTCCATATACAACGGCGAAACCCTTCATACTTTTTTTTCCGCACATTCTGTTATATTCTTAAATAGTAGAAATCTACTTTTAGGAAAACAGGAGGGAATACATATGTCTATGAAAAAAACACTAACACTAGCTGGTTCAGATACCAGCGGCGGTGCAGGCATACAGGCAGACCTGAAAACATTTCAGGAACACAGCGTGTATGGAATGACTGCACTGACATCCATTGTGACGATGGATCCGAAGAACAACTGGAGTCACGGGGTATATCCGATCGATGCTGCCATTGTGAGTAAGCAGCTGGACACCATTCTGTCGATTGGTATCGATGCAATGAAAACCGGAATGCTTGGTTCTGTTGATATAATCGAGCTTGGCGCACAGAAAATGGATGAATATAAACTGGATAAATTCGTTCTCGACCCAGTCATGGTATGCAAAGGAGAAGATGAAGTTTTACAGCCTGAAAATACGGATGCAATGCGGGAATTATTACTTCCTCGTGCAACCCTTACAACTCCAAATCTGTTTGAAGCTGGTCAGCTTGCACAAAACGGGCCAATCAAAACAATGGATGATATGAAAGAGGCAGCAGTGAAGATCCATGAACTTGGTGCAAAAAATGTTGTGATTAAAGGCGGCAAGGTATTTGATCACGAAAAAGCGATTGACCTCTTCTATGATGGAAAAGCGTTTACAGTTCTCGAAAATGAAAAAATCAATACCACCTACAATCATGGTGCAGGATGTACATTTGCAGCAGCAACAACGGCTAATCTTGCAAATGGCAAATCTGTGAAAGAAGCTGTAGCAAATGCAAAAGAATTTGTCACCGCAGCAATTGCACATGGATGGAAGATGAATGAATATGTCGGGCCTGTTATGCATGGCGCCTATCATCAATTTGGAAAATAAATGAATGGAACTGTTATGAAAATATTCCTTAGGAGAAGGATTTTTTCAACATGTTCCCCTAAATTAGGAACATGCATTTTGAAAAAGTCCTTCTCTTTTTGTGTAACACGTGTACAATGTGGATTTAACCATTTCCCCGTCTTTAGATAAACCATTGTCCCATGGGGATTTTTATGATAAAAATAACATAATGTTATTGCAAGAAAATAAAAATAATAAGGTAGGAGCTGATTCGCATGGAACATGCTAGAGGATGTATAAAGTGTGGAAGTACAGATGCAGACACAAAGGATGTATCAATGACTGGTACAGGACTATCGAAAATGTTTGATGTTCAAAACAATCAATTTACTGTTATCTTCTGTAAAAATTGTGGGTATTCGGAGTTTTATAATAAGAACAGTTCAAAAGCCAGCAATATTTTCGACTTTTTCCTCGGTGGTTAAATGGTGAATGGAAAAATCCCGCCACTATCATCATTCAGGCTTTGTTCCAGTAACAGGGCGCTTTGTTGAAGAGAATCACACATACGAATTGGTGTGATTCTTTTTTTCCTTAAACGAACAACAGCACGGCAAGATGCCTCAATTAATGATACCGAAACCAGACGAACCATCCATCCTCTTTATCTTTAGCTATAAAAATCTGGCCTTCTAATGCGCTGGCACTCTTCCCTTCCCATTTCGGAAAATATAATCTGACTAACCACGATTGTTCAGCAACTGCTTCCCCGCAAAAATTCTTCGCCATTTCATCATAAACCGCATCCTTTTTTTCAGCTGTTTTTGGGAAAGGAAGGGCAGTAATTACTTCCCACTCCGAAAACATTTCTCCATGCTCTCCTTTTTGGTATGTCGCAGGAACAATTTCTTTCAATGCCTTTAAAAGTTCCTCTTTATCTTTCATGGATGTTTTCTCTAATTGTTTTACATCAGGACATTTCACATCGGATTGGGCGTGAATTAGACTTGGTACAAAAGTGAAAAATAAAAGGAAAGAAATGATCATGCTTTTCTTTTTCATAAATGTCACCTCTGTAATAATATCCCAATGATCTTTCTACTTATGTGCAAAATAAAAATTTTTTCTTCATCCCGGAACAAGCCGGCCAAATTATGAAAAAGGCTGACATTGTTATATTAAAGTGGTCATTCGTCCAATCGTATTTATTTTTTATATAAACTTAACCCTAATCTGAAAAGCAATATTAAGAAAAATACAGTAATTACAACACCAATTGTATCCCAATTTATTTCTTCATTATTCAATAAATATACAATAATTATCCCTGTAATTACGCCCGCAATTCCATAAAGAAATTGCTTCAACGAGTGAATCAAATTATCTCATCTCCCGTCTTTCATTCTAAACACTACTACCAGTTAGTTCTGGAAGCGAACTTCTTGTTGAACCATCACACTATTAACAATCACGAATCAGATACAGGCATATATTTTGTAAAATAAGCACCTATGATTAACAAAATAACAGTAATAGACCAATTTAACAGCCCCATAAAATTAAACCAATAAGCGGAAAGGTTTGTTACAGCAATAAGAAAAAAACAAATTGAAGTTAAAGCACTCCTTATCCCTGCAATACCAGCTTTTTTTCTTTTTCTTATCACAATAGACATGGAAAAAACAAGAGCAATTAGCAGTATGACACTTAAAATAATCGGTATCATTGCCTTTATCACCTCTCCAAACATTAATTTTACTTATCTGTGATTTACCACCTGTAAAAAGTTTTACCTTTTCGCAAGACTATGCTTTATAAACTTATAAATGAGAATGATAGTTATCATAGCTAAGATTGAGAGGGCAATTATTTTAATAATTCCCTGTTTTCCATCAAAAGCACTTTTTATAAATAGATCCGTCCCAAACTGCAAAGGCATAAACCCAACTTGTTTCTAAAGTCTTACCTGGTAAAAGAGAAGTGAAAGCTTACCAAGAGATAAATGAATCAATTTCTAAGAATAATGAGTTAAAACATAAACGGCCAACCCCTCAACCACAAGATTTTGAAGATATCGAGTATTAGAAAAGACCATTTACCGCTTTCCAAATCGTCCATTTATTTTTTTCAATGGTATTTGTGTTTTCCGGCAGTGGCTGGTCGATAGGCTCGATTAGCACTTTCCATTCTTTCTCATTTAATTCATGCAAGCTACTTCTTCCAGTTTTTTCGCTTACAATCACTTATGGAAGGACAAATAACCAAATGAACATTGAGAAAGCAAAGTTAATTATTATAAGATATAAGAGAAGGAAGTTTGATGAAGTTTTTATGCTGTGCATTTTCAGCCGGTTTTATTTGAGGGGGTAAAATAGATGGATCGTTGGTATGCTTCATTTATTGTAGGAATTGCTGTTTTTCTAGCAATCTTTTCATCAAAGATGATTGGAAATCAGCAATAAATTCTGGAGTCGGCTTTTTTCTAGGTTATTTTATCATTTTTTTAATAATAAAATTTAACAAAAGGAAGCATAAATCATGACGGCAAAGGTTAACCATACTGGAAATATCCTCATCAATGAAGACATCGTTATGCTACTCATCTCATAAATAACGCTGCTCCACTTGAAATTATCCAGAGTCCTCTAGAACACGAGAAAAGCGAAACACACGAATTTATGCCCAATCATGCGGAAGACTGTGATGAATTGCCTTTTACGTAGCAACTCGTAACGGAGCTAAATGGTGGATAGTTCAATTGATGCTAATGTAGTTATTAGTTCATTTTTTTCGATATAAAGTAAGCAATGGTTGCAGAAAGAAACGCTATAAATAATAGTAACAAAAAAGAGCTTTGACTGCTTTTAATAATAACTTCTTGAGATAAATTAGCACTCATATTCCAAGCATCATCTACATCTGGAGTATATGTAAATGTAAGAAGCATTCCAGACAATACTTGGAATAATAAAAACAATAATATAAAACTAATAGCGAAAATAAAATACCTTTTCATTGTTGACACCCCCCCAGTATTTAAAACGACTATACTTAAGGGAAAAGGTTCATTATTCCTCTAAACTGCCAGTTGTATGATAACTTCTATGAAAATAACGTTAATCCTGCTTGTATTATCCCCTCTTCCCATGAATTCCTTTATGGTCTATATCCTAACGTCATACTAAAGAAAAAGGCGTAAACAAAAAGCATTACCAATACAACTACAAAGAAAAGAAATATAAGGATTTTTTCTTTTAATTCCTGCTCTCTTTTCATCCAAAAAAAGCATAGGATTAGAAATATGACTACCGTTGGCAATAAATATAATAATAACGCTATATCAGCCCAATTTGAATTCTTTTCCCAATACATATCAGGTATTGGAGGATGTTCATAAAGGGAACTTATTCTTTCTCTTACTATGATGAAAACCAATGTTAGTACAAAGAAGTACCCATAACCAATATATCTAACAATATTAGGAAATATTTTTGAGCGATGGAGTACAGCGATAACACCGACTAGTAATGGTATTAATAGAATATAATCGCTCACTTCTTATCACATCTCCTCTGAAGTTTGATTATCCAGTTAGATATCCGAAAATAATACCTTCTATTTCCGCTACCTGAGTGTATAAAAATCATTCGCATTGATTTTTGAAAAACGTTGTTCCATTTCTTTCGGATGATACCCTAATTCTCCCATTAAAACTGCCAGTTGCTTGCTATCTTTTTCAGTTGCTTTTCTTATCAACATACATCTTTCCTATAGCTCACCTTTATTTCTATTCTGCTTTTATTGATGTTTATCTATCATTTTCTTTCGGTATTCTTCCGATTTTCCCTTTTGAATAGTGAGACTTTCCCATGCTTCATTTTTTATTTGTTTCCCGATATAGACGATTTGCCCGACGTGATAAGCATAATGTGCCATTTGTCTCTCAATCGCTTCAAGTACCAGATGATTTTCTCCACGAATAGTCACCTTTTTTAATAAGTCTTGTTCGCCTAGACTATTTAGTGTACGAAAAAGGGTTTGCCAGCCTTTTTCCCAAATATGGTGAAGCTCTGATATGGATGAAAGATCATCAATGAATTCCTCATCCCGCTTTCTATCCTCCTTCTCCCCATCAGAGGTTAAAAAGTCCGTCCATCTTGATACCATGTTTCCACTCATGTGTTTTACGATGACTGCAACACTATTAGACGTTTCATTATAAGTCCAGTGTATTCCTTCTTCGGATAATTGATTGATGGTTTTATCACCAAGGTCCTTTACACTTTCAAATCTGTCAATAATCACTTTTAAATATACCGATCCAATAGCCACTATATTCCCTCCTCGCTTTCAGGTTTTATAGACTTTTTAGATAATGTTTCAAGTCTCTCCTTATTTCTTGCTAAAAACAGTTGTATTTACATCGTTTTCATTGAACCATAAGGAGACATCTGCAAGCATCCCAGTTCCCCCGAAAATAAACGCATGCTGCACATCATCCCTTCCTTAAGCAATTTGTTTTATTGAAATAATCGTAACATACTGTGCATGTTATTTATTCAAAATTTTCAAATATAAATGCTGCTTATGTGTTCAATCCATCCGTTTATCCTGTTCCCCATCGACAAAATGATTTAGTAAGGAAAAAAAGAATTGTATACACACACCATAGCCACTAAAAATTTAACAAAATTTTTACACGCTCTTAATAGAGAGTCAATAATCATTATCTACAATTTTATATGTAGTGAAAAAGGCGACCATAAATTACCAAAAGGAGTAGATAAAGATGGAAAAGATTGATAGACGCAAGTTTTTAACATACGCGGGAAGTACGACGGCTGCGTTAGCTGTAGCTTCAACTGGAATTGATTCAGTGGCAAATGCTATGGCTCCACAGCAAAATAAAAAAAGTACCGGAAAGGCTGGTGGCAAAGGAAAACCCCTTACAGCTCCTTTTAAAGAAATTGAGCGCACTTGGGAAAATGATCTGGTCCTACCACAGGGATATCAGTATAACATTATTGCTTCGTATGGAGATGTAATCAATTCCAAAGGAGAAGAGTTCGGCGATTCGGCAGATCTTACGGTTTACTTTCCCATCGATAGCTTAGAAGGCGGCAATCATTCAGAAGAAGGGTTAATCTGGGTGAACCATGAATTTCCAGAACCAGAAAATTATATGAAGATGCTTGGAATCAATCCCGATACCTTTGATCAATCAAAGCTTGCACAATATCCTAAACTATTAAAAATGGAGAAAAAGGCCGTTGGCGGCTCTGTCATTCGCGTTAAAAAAGATAAAGGCGAATGGAAGTTAGTCAAAGACGACAAATATAACCGCCGAATCGATGGGACAACCAGCATCCAACTAACAGGTCCTGCAGCTGGTAGCAAAGCCGTAAAAGGGGCAAAAACTGTTAAAGGGACGCTAGGAAACTGCAGTGGCGGAAAAACCCTATGGAACACTGCTCTATCCTGTGAAGAGAATACGTTTTATGGTGATGACTATGGATGGCCTGATTTCACAGACGAACATTATGGATGGGTCGTTGAGGTGGATCCATTTGATCCAGATAAACCAGTACGCAAACACACAGCACTAGGGCGGTTTGCTCATGAAAATACGGCTGTAGGGTTAACAAAGGACGGCAAAGTGGCCATTTACATGGGTGATGATAAACGGGATGAATTCTTCTATAAATTCATCAGCCATAAGACATACAGCCCGAATAATCGTAAAGCAAACTTTGATATTTTGGAGAGTGGAACATTATATGTAGCGAATCTTGAAGAACAGCAATGGATTACGCTTGACTATGAAACAAATGAAGAACTACAGAACTATGAAAAGGACGGCAAAAAATTCTTTGCAAATCAGGCGGATGTACTTACATATGCACGCGAAGCAGCTCGCGCTGTTGGAGCTACACAGTTAGATCGTCCGGAAGATGTGGAAATCCATCCGCATGACGGAAGCGTATTTCTATCACTGACAAATAACTCGGATCACGGAAATTTCCACGGCCAAATTGTACGTTTTGAACCTGCTGAAAATGACCATGGCAGCGATCGGTTTACTTTCCAGGTATTTGTTGCAGGCGGACGTGAAAGCGGGATTACTTGTCCTGACAACCTTCACTTTGACAGCAAAGGCAATCTGTGGGTAGTAGAAGATTTCAGTGCTACAGAAGACAATGTTTATGCAACGTACAAAAACTGTGGTGCATTCATGATTCCAACAGACGGTAAGAATTATGGAGAACCGTTCCAGTTTGCATCAGGTCCAAAAGGCTGTGAAGTAACAGGGCCCTGGTTAACACCTGATGAACGTACACTATTCTTGGATGTACAGCATCCTGAAACCTGGAACCCATATCCTGACTATGATTTCGGACGTTCTTGCCTGGTCGCTGTACAAGGTGGAAAATTCCATTAATACGCATTGAAATGTTGTATAGAAGGAGTTCCTGCTATGGTTTTGGTCTGTACAAAACACGTCAAGGAAGGTTTAAAGTTCATACATCTTCCACATATTTATCCACTCTCGAGTGAAGATAAAACAAGTGAAAATGTTAATTGTCTTATTTGCGGACATCAGGCGGAGTACAAATTATTTAACTTCTTTTTCAAAGGAAGTAAGCGTAAAAAAATGCTATCTAACTAGGGAGGTCAATTGTTATGCTGCAAAATATAGGAATTCCCGGTTTAATCCTTGTCCTCATTATCGCTTTAATTGTTTTCGGCCCAAAAAAATTACCGGAAATCGGCCGTGCATTTGGATCAACACTACAAGAATTTAAAAAATCAACACGAGAATTAGTTTCGGACGAGGAGTCAAGTGAGAGGAAGCCACAGAACAAGAACGATCAGGCAGTTTGAGTCAAAAGTTGATGAAGAAGGTGTAAGTAATTTTTATGCTTGCATCTTCTTTATTTCGTAAAGGGGGGATGATGATGGAACATCAAGATATGGAGTTTGTCGAGCATCTGGGAGAATTACGCAAACGAATCATAATCACGCTCGTTACATTTATCTTACTGTTTATTCTATCCTTCATTTTTGTACAAGATATCTACAAATGGCTTATGAAAGATGTATCGATGAAATTGGCTGTGTTAGGACCTGCCGAGATTTTATGGGTCTATTTGACATTGGCTGGTATCGCCGCAATTGCCGGAACAATACCCATGGCCACCCATCAAATTTGGCTTTTCGTTCGACCGGCATTAACCAAGAAAGAGCAAAAGGTAACAATGGCTTACGTTCAAGCTTTATTTGTTCTTTTTGTTGTGGGCAACAGTTTCGGTTATTTTATCATATTCCCGATTGTTTTTAATTTCCTGGTTTCATTGTCAGAAGGTATCTTTGAAACCTTCTTTACGATAGAGAAATACTTCCAATTTATGCTACACATGACATTGCCGTTCGGATTTTTATTTGAACTTCCCGTGATTGTAATGTTTTTAACCAGTCTAGGGGTGCTAAATCCTTACAAGTTGTATAAATTTAGGAAACATGCTTATTTCGTATTGGTTGTGACTGCCGTTCTCATTACCCCGCCGGATCTGTTATCAGATATTTTAGTCATTATTCCACTGTTGTTTTTATATGAATGTAGTGTGTTATTGTCCAGAGTGGTTGATCGAAAAAGAAAACGTAAACGATCACTCACTGCATGATTGCCTCCTAGGTTTAATTCAGTGAAAATGTTGAAGCGATACAAGATTGATCATTTATAATTAAACTTCTTGAATCATCTCCACTCTATTGCCGAACGGATCTCTAAACTCAAAACGCTCAAAATTTGGTATTGGTACTGAATCAAATAATTTAATATCATTTTGTTCCAACACCTTTCTCCAATAAGATATATCTTCCACTTGGTAAGCTAAATGCGCTTTTGTCTGTATTCTGTCAAAGCCATCTTCTGTCCCTATATGTACTTCTTTATTTCCAACTTTTAACCAAAAGCCTCCTCGTCCTTGAAGCGATTTAGGCTTTTCAATCTCTGGTAATCCTAATACTCCACAATAAAATTTTTTCCCTTCCTCTTCGGATCCTTTTGGAATCGTAATCTGGGCATGATGCAAACCAGTAATCACAAAATTTCCCTCCTAATCCTATGTTCCTTGTATCTAATTTTCATATTGAATATAGAATATAACTTTTCTGTATTCGTAAGAAAATATATAACGGTGCCATTAGTTAAAAGCTTATCGGGATGCTGCTAGCAAAAAGGCAATTACCATCCCTATTGGAATAGAAAGCCACATTATCCTGACCGATGTATGGAATTTCCTAAAGACGAGAAACAGTACGCCGACGAACCAAAATACTATAATAAGAAAGAAGATTGGAGCTACAAAAGTGTCATCGGTATAATTCTCCGCAATTGCTCCGGAAGCAAAAAACGTTGCCACTAAGATTGCAATGATCCCACTTAAAACAGTATGGAGAGTCATTTTTACCTTGTTACTTTTCAATAATTGTCCTCCTCTCTTTTAACTATTTTTATTCCACCAGCCCTCGCCTTTAGCACAAAAATATAATGAACGTTCGGGGTTTTTCTGTTCCAAGTTTTAAAAGAAACGATCACGAAAAAGGAAGAAGCTGTAAAACGTAACCACCTGCAACACCTAATATAACAATAAACCATGCGGGTACTTTCCATATATTTAACAAACCAAATAAAATGACACCTAAGGCAAAGTCTGTTGCATTAAAAATCGAACTGTTCATCACCGGGTCATAAAATGCAGCTAACAAAATACCTACAACACTAGCATTTACCCCCATTAAAATGCCTTGAAAAGATGCTCGTTTACGTAATTCATTTAGAAACGGTAAAGCTGCAACAATGAACAAAAATGAAGGTAGAAAGATGCCTATCGTTGCTACAATCGCTCCAGCTACCCCTTCCATCATTGTTCCCAGGTAACTAGAGAACGTAAATAGTGGACCTGGTACTGCTTGTGCCATTCCATATCCAGCTAAAAATTCATTCGCCGTTAATAAACCTGCGGGTACTATTTCTCGCTCAATCATTGGTAATACGACATGTCCCCCACCAAATACGAGAGAGCCAACCCTAAAAAAGATATCAAAAATAGTAAGTAGAGGGTTATCTGATAGTTTATTTAAGAACGGCAGTAAAATAAGCAAACTTATTAAAATGCCTAAAGAGGTTAAACCAAGCTTTTTTGAAATCGTAATGGAGAAAGGCTGAACTTTTGATTCGGCTTTATCTTTAAATAATTTTAAACCTAGTAAACCAGCACCTAAAATAATTAAAATCTGCATCCATGCGGATGGATATAATAACATGATAGCAGCAGCGACTATAGCGATCGCTAACCGTGATTTATCAGGTGTTAATTTTTTGCCTAATCCTATTAGCGCGTGTAGGACAACTGCTGCCGCGACTATCTTTAAACTGTGTATGAAGCTCGCATCTTCTAGGGCGAATGTTTGATACATGACAGCAAATAAAATCAACACAATAATCGATGGTACGGTAAATCCAAACCATGAGAGAAGCCCGCCAAGCAAACCTCCACGCAACATACCAATGGAAATGCCTACCTGACTGCTAGCTGGACCAGGTAAAAACTGACATAATGCAATAATATCCGCATATGTTTTATCATCAAGCCATTTGCGACGGTCAATATATTCATCTTTAAAGTATGCTAGATGGGCAACGGGGCCCCCGAATGAAGTCAATCCTAATTTTGTTGAGGTTAGTAATATTTCAATGAGCGTTTGCATTTTATTTTTTTGTTTGGACATTGTGATTCCCCTCCTCTCTTATTTTATTTCTTTAAATAATTCATAAGCTTTTTTTCTTGCCTCTTTAAGCATTTCATTCCCTTTATCCGTCGTCGTGTAGTACTTTCTTATTTTGCCTTCCACATTTCTCTCTTTCTTTTTCAATAGCCCATCAGACTCCATGGAATGTAAGATCGGATAAAGGGTACCTGAGCTAATGGTATAACCATGCTCTTTCAGTTCATCCACCATCCAAACACCATAAATAGGGTGTTCCTTTGCATGGTGTAAAATATGAATGTGTATGAATCCAAGAAACAGCTTACGTAATACTTTGTTTTCCATTCTATCACCTCCAACAGCTCATTATCGATTTTAAATATCGAATTCCGATACCAATATCGTACATTTGATTCTTGAATATGTAAAGACCATGATGAAAAAATTTACAGTACTTTTACATTTATCTGAGGAAGAATTAGGAATAGTAGTGACCAAGAGAGGTTGACTCATATCATTTAGGAAACGACATTCCCTCTTAGCATGTCGTTTTTTTATGATGTTTGCGGCGCATGAAAGATAAGCATTCATATCAACAAAAGCAACCGTTAACACAATAAAAAGAGAACCGAAAATGGTCCTCTTTATCTTTTTTTATAGTGATCATTCGGTTTATATATCTAATAATTGCCATTTCCTTACCGAGCCTATCATCATTAAATTCCAAACTGAGTATAAACGATGTGCTACGAATAAAACCAAAACGGAATCATTTGGGATAAAACTTAATTCTTAATGGAATCATTTAGTTTCCCGTAAATGGATAATAATTGTTGCTGTTCCTCGTCTGACAACTCCTCAAACAAATTTTCACGGAGGCTTTTTCCTTCTTCATGTGCTTTCCTAACCAAATCGATTCCTTTATCCGTAATAGCTAAATAAATAATTCTACGATTGTTATCGTCTGTAAATCGAGTGGCTAATCCTTTTTGCACGAGTTTTTCTGATAAATGAGTTAAAGTAGAAGGAGTTAATCCTAACGTTCTCGCAATATCTGATGGACGGCTTTTTCCGTTATCTCTAAGGTGGCCAAGCACAAGAATATGGGAGATACCGAGGCTTTCATTGAACGTTTTATTCCATTGAATAATTAAATAATTCGTAACTCGGTCCATGGAATGAATAATTCCAAATATGTCTTTTTCGATCATAACTTACATCCCTGCTTTCTGTAATAGAAAAGCCCCTTCATAAATAGGGACTCTCACTGCATATAGTCAATTTTATCACACTTCATAGGGATGGGCAGGAAGGCACCCACCTTAAATGAGAGAAGCGAAGGTGAGCGATAACTGCCCATAAGAACCTAATAAGCTCAAACGAATTATGAATAAAGAATGAACGAAAACCAACGATTGGTAGTTTCCTTTATTGGGCAGAAAATCCGCCATCAATGACTAATTCTGCACCTGTAATAAATGAAGATTCGTCAGATGCTAAGAATAACGCCGCATTCGCAATATCCTCAGCTTGCCCTAATCGTTGAAGCGGAGTTGCTTGAACGAGGCGGCCGAGAAGTTCTTTTGATGTTTCCAACGATTTTGTCATTGGTGTTTCAATAATCCCAGGGAAAAGTGTATTGACACGTATTCCTTGATGGCCAAAAGTGGTGGCAGCTGCTTTAGAAATAGCACGAACTGCGCCTTTAGAAGCTGAATAATGATTAAATCCTTGCCCAATTTGCGCAGTATAAGAAGAGATATTTACGATAGAGCCTTTCTTTTGTTCTGCCATAAAAGGTGTTACATGTTTCATACCTGCGAATGGTCCAAACCCATTAATGGACAACATCTTTTCCCAATCATCAACATTAATTTCATGATATGGTTTTTCCGATGAAATCCCAGCATTGTTTACAAGAATATCAATTTTTCCGAAGCGATTATTCACTTCCTTAGCTAACGCAATCCAGTCTTCCTCTGAAGCTACATTTAACTTTATTCCATATACATTTTCTTTTTGGCTTGCTTTTTCAAGTGCTTCTTCGTTAATATCGGCAGCAATGACAATCGCCCCTTCTTTGCTGAAAAGATCAACCATGCGTTCACCGATACCCGAAGCTCCTCCTGTAATAATGGCCACTTTATGATTTAATCGTCCCATGTTGAATACCCCCTTAACGTAATTTAATTGATCCGCCATCTACCATAAGTGTTTGTCCAGTCATATAGTCCGAATCTTTGCTTGCTAAAAAGACAGCTACTCTACCGATATCTTGTTCCGGGTCACCAAGGCGACGAAGTGGAATTTTGTTAAGCATTGCCTCGTATAATTTTGGATCATTTTGACGCCATTGTTCAACACCTGGAGTACGTGCAATCGGTGAGATTAAATTGACGTTAATACCGTCTGGCCCCCATTCGTTCGCGGCGACTCGGGAAATTCCGCGAATAGCTTCTTTAGCCGCTGCATAGGAAGTTTGTGTAGGTTGTCCTTCTAGTCCCGCTCCTGAAGCAAAGTTAATCACTTTCCCTTTGGATTTTTTCAGTTCAGGGTATGCGGCTTTCATGAAATAGAAAGTTGGATAAAATCCAGTTCCAAAAGATAAATCAAAATGTTCTAATGTTGTTTCCATGAAAGGCATCTGTCTGGATACATGTGCATTATTGACTAAAACATCTAACTTACCAAATTTCCCGACGACTTCATGGACAACTTCATCAACGTTTTCTTTCATTGATATATCTTTTATAAAAAGCATGCCTTCTGCATATTTGTTAACTTCAGCTAATGTTTCTTTTCCTTTTTCCTCATTTACATCAACAATGACGATATGAGCCCCTTCTTTAGCCATTGCTAGAGCTATTCCTCTACCAATACCGGAAGCACTGCCAGTTACAATTCCAACTTTTCCTTGTAATCGCATTTGAATGACCTCTTTCCGTTTATATATTTCTATATAAAACTATTTGATATCTAAATAATACCGAACTCTAAAATAAATTTCAACGAAGACCCCTTAAATGTTGACCTACGATTTCTCTTGACTTATCCATACAAACTGCTGATCATTAGAAAATATGGATTGAAAGCATATTTTCTAGATTTATATCAGACAGATTATAGGGTATCCTCATGGCACTATCCAAAATCGAGTAGGTGACTAACCATTACTTGGTTAGTCGACCTCTCACACCACCGTACGTACGGTTCCGTATACGGCGGTTCAATCTCTTGAGTAT
>NZ_JAGIKX010000025.1:0-46428 GCF_017874635.1 Virgibacillus alimentarius | reverse complement strand
TAACCTGTATTTTAAATTCCTTTGAATATTTTGTTCGTTTCATGATGTTAGCCTCCTTGACACTAAATAGTATATTATAATTAACTCTTAGTGTCTAAGTTCATTTAGGGGCTTATGTGATATGACTAAAGAAGCAAGGGGAAGAAATTTTAAGGGATTTCTTCACCATATTTCTAAAGGAAAATCTTATCAAAAAAATATTTTAAAGCTTAGGATCAAAAAGAAACTTGTACAAGTATTAGAACACAAACAAGTTAAAGCAATAATTGATGCATGTCATACCAAAAGAGATAAGTTACTTATTATGCTTATGTATGAAGGAGGACTTCGGGTTGGGGAGGTATTATCTCTTCGTATCGAAGATATTTCTCCTTGGGATAATCTGATTAATATCACACCAAGAGATCATAATGGAAACGGGGCTTATATTAAGCTTAGAAAAGAACGAACAATCGATGTTAGCAAGGAATTAATGGCTTTATATACCGATTATTTAGTTCATGAATATGGAGAAGATTTAGAGCATGATTATATATTTATAAATCTCAAAGAATCTTATTTTGGGAAACCTTTAAAATATCAAAGTGTATTAGACCTTATTAGGCGATTGGTAAAACGGACAGGGATTACCTTCACTGCCCATATGTTACGTCATACGCATGCCACTGAACTCATTAGAAGTGGATGGGATGCTGCTTACGTACAAAAAAGGTTAGGTCATGCACATGTACAAACAACACTTGATACGTACGTTCATCTTTCAGATCAAGATATGAAAGATGAATATAAAGCGTATCTACAAGGGAGAGAAAAATAGAAATGAAATTTCCAAGCGTTGCAACAAATCGAAAGCTTGTCACTAGCACAGAGATTAATAAAAAAATAGCGGATATGACTAGTGTCTTACAAGGGTTTTGGGCAGCAGATAGATGGGATATAAGAATTTGCCCACATCCTAGTGCGATAGAGTTAAGTAAGAATCCTTCGTTAAAAAATCGTTGGGTAAACTTTGATAAAGTAGAAAACATCTGGTTAAAAACAGAATTAAAATATTTTTATTATGTTCACTTAAATAATGGAACTTGGAATGCAAAATCTGTTTGGATTAGAAAAGGAACAGTGATAAGCCGAATGTTGGGATTTTTAAATTTAAAATATCCTGACATTAGATCTATAACTGACGTACCTATAAAAAAAGCTTTGACAGAATACCGTACTTACTTAGCAGAACAAGGAGTAAAAACTACGACTACAAATTACAAGCTTGATATAAATCAAAAAAAAATTCCTGTATATGCGAACTCCTACTACGTTACTAATCTTAAACAGTTTATGGAGTTCTATGAGGATTTCTATTTTGACGGCGATGAATGGGAGAAAGATGTTTGGAATCGAAGAAAACTTTCATTATCGGAAGATAAGGTAAATCCAACATCCTATGAATACACAATCAATTTCAAGGGGTTTGAAAATGATTATTTTAAAGAATTAGTTAAGCGGTATTGTAAATTAATGTTAAATACACGTAGCTTTTCTCATGTTGTTGATACAGCATCAAGATTAAAAGAGTTTTTTAATTTTATAAACAAAAATTGTAAAGGCATACGAAGGATTCATCAATTAACTAGAAAAGAAGTTGAGCAATATTTAAATGAAATTAATTTAAAAGGTTTAAAACCAAGTACGGTAACTGGACGAATATCTACTTTAGATGTTTTTTTCTCTACTATTCAAAGGTTTGAATGGAATGATTCTCCTTCTAAGATCCTTATCTTTCAAGAAGATTATCCTAAAGTGCCGAAGGCACAACCACGTTATATTGATGAACATGTACTTGAACAATTAAACGGGAAATTAGATAAATTAGAACCTTATATAGCTACTATGGTTATGGTACTTCAAGAATGCGGAATGCGTATCAGTGAACTTTGTACGTTGAAAAAAGGTAGTGTTATTACGGATAAAGAAGGGGATTGCTTCTTGAAGTATTATCAGTGGAAAATGAAAAAAGAACATATCATTCCTATATCTAAAGAAATTGCTGCATTGATACTCGTTCAGGAACAAAGGGTAGCTGATGACTTTGATAATGGCTGTGAGTATTTATTTCCAAGAAAAGACGGCTCTCCATTAAAGCAGGATACCTTTAGAGTGAAATTAAATGAATTAGCTTATGAAGAAAAGATAACGGATAATAAGGGAGAAATTTTTCGATTTCATGCTCATGCCTTTCGGCATACTGTTGGTACTAGAATGATAAACAACGGAGTGCCACAGCATATTGTTCAAAAGTTTTTAGGTCACGAATCACCAGAAATGACCGCAAGGTATGCTCATATATTTGATGAAACTCTAAAAAAAGAGTTCACAAAATTCAAGGAGACTTTGGTGACGAATAACGGCAGCATTCTGGAGTTAAGCGAAGATAATAGTGAAGCTGACAATACAGATCTTCAATGGTTTAAAAAGAATATCAATGCACAAGCTCTTCCTAACGGTTACTGTCGCTTACCAGTAATTGCAGGACCTTGTCCTCATGCTAACGCTTGTTTAACTTGTACGAATTTCTGTACAAGTAAAAGTTTTTTAAATGAACATGAGGAGCACTTAGACCGAACTAAGGAAATACTAAATAGGGCTAAACAGAATCAATGGCAGCGTCAGATTGAAACTAACGAACGTGTTAAAAATAGGTTAGAGCAGATTATTCATTCCTTAAAGGAGACGAATTAGATGACAAAAAAGAGTAATACAACTGCTATAATTCAACTTTCAAAAGAGAAGTCAGAGAAAACAAGAATTAGAGTTGAAAAGACCATATCAGAGATGGTAATTAAAAAAGAGAAAATTAACTTTAATTCTGTTTCTGAAAAAGCAAATGTTTCAAAGTCGTGGCTTTACAAAAAGAAAGACATTAGAAATAGAATTGAGACTTTAAGAGGGATGCAAATAAGAGAATTAATTCCCCGTAAACAAAGCAAAAGCCCTCGTTCAGAGGAAGTGTTAATAAGGACACTAAAAAGTCGTATAAAGGCATTAGAGGACGAAAATAAACAATTAAAAGATCAAGTTCAAAAATTATATGGGAAGTTGTTTTAAGCTAGATTATACTTCTTATTTGTCCGTAATTGGAAATCTAACTCTCTTTCATTCAAGTGTTCACTTGAATATGATTTGTAGAAAGGGTACAATATAATCAAGTGGGGACTTGAATGGAAATGGAGTGAGAAAATGAATAATAAAGATGCTTGTGAAATTTATTGTTATGACGAAGAAAAAGTTAATCGAATACAAAGAGAATTAGAGAAAGAAGATATTTCTAGTGTTGCCCAATTATTTAAAGCTATTGCGGAAGAAAATAGGGCGAAAATTACCTTTGCCTTGTTAAAAGGTGAAGAGTTATGTGTTTGTGATATAGCAAATATTATTGATGTCACGGTCGCAAATGCTTCCCACCACTTACGCACGCTTCATACGCAAGGAGTTGTTAAGTTTAGAAAAGAAGGAAGATTAGCGTTTTATTCGCTGGATGATGACCATGTTGAACAGTTATTTGTTAATGCATTAAAACATGAGAAAGAAGGAAAAGTAAATGTCTGATCAACAAGCAAAATTATCGGAACAAGAAATGAAAGCTTATCGAGTTCAGGGATTTACCTGTACAAGCTGTGCAAATATCTTTGAAAATAACGTAAAAAAATTACAAGGAGTTGAAGATGCTAAAGTAAACTTTGGGGCATCTAAAATCTATGTTCACGGAAGTACAACGATTGAGGAATTAGAAAAAGCAGGTGCTTTTGAAAATTTAAAGATTCGAGATGAAAAAGAACAAAAAATAGAACGTGAATCGTTTTGGAAACAGAAAGCAAATATTAAAGTTTATATCTCAGCTATATTGCTTGTTATGAGTTGGTTGTTGGGCGAGCAATATGGGGAAGGTCATATTCTTCCAACGATTGGTTTTGCAGCAGCCATCTTAATTGGTGGATATTCATTATTTATTAAAGGATTTAAAAATTTAAGCAGATTTAAGTTCGATATGAATACGCTAATGACTATTGCCATTCTAGGAGCCGCGGTGATTGGTCAATGGGGAGAAGGGGCAATGGTTGTTATCCTGTTCGCTATAAGCGAAGCGTTAGAGCGCTATTCAGTAGACAAGGCTAGGCAATCCATTGAATCGTTAATGGATATCGCTCCAAAAGAAGCACTAATTCGTCGTGAAAATAAAGAAATGCAAGTACACGTTGAAGATATTCTAGTGGGCGATATTATGATCGTAAAACCTGGCCAAAAGTTAGCGATGGACGGAACAGTTATTCAGGGTATATCGACATTAAATCAGGCCGCCATTACAGGAGAAAGTGTTCCAGTAACCAAAACTGTTGGTGATGAAGTCTTTGCAGGAACATTGAATGAGGAAGGATTACTAGAAGTAAAAGTAACAAAAAAGGTAGAAGATACCACGATATCAAAAATCATTCATTTGGTAGAAGAAGCCCAAGCAGAACGAGCACCTTCTCAAGCGTTTGTCGATAGATTTGCACAGTACTATACACCAGCTATTGTCGTCTTGGCTCTTTTAATCGCTGTTGTTCCCCCTTTACTATTTGGAGCTGATTGGAGCATGTGGGTCTATCAAGGCTTGGCTGTGTTAGTAGTTGGTTGTCCTTGTGCTCTAGTTGTTTCAACACCTGTTGCTGTAGTTACTGCAATAGGAAATGCAGCTAAAAATGGTGTTTTAATTAAAGGTGGCATCCACTTGGAAGAAGCAGGAGCTCTAAAAGCAATTGCTTTCGATAAAACTGGAACATTAACAAAAGGTGTTCCAGCCGTAACGGACATTATAACGTATAGTGGAAATGAAAATGAATTAATGACTATTACAGCAGCTATTGAAAAGGGATCACAGCATCCACTTGCTTCAGCAATTATGAGAAAAGCAGAAGAAAACAGTTTGGACTTTAATGGAGTATTGGTTGAAGATTTTCAATCTATTACAGGTAAAGGCGTAAAAGCAAAAGTAAATAATGAATTATATTATGTAGGTAGTCCAAATCTTTTTGAAGAAGTACATGGAAGCATTGAAAGGAATCAAGAACGACAGATTATTGAAATGCAGACGCAGGGAAAAACAGTCATGGTGTTAGGAACGGAACAAGAAATCCTTTCTCTTATTGCAGTGGCAGATGAAATAAGAGAAACATCAAAAGATGTCATCAGTAAATTGAACAGCATTGGAATTGAAACAGTGATGCTGACAGGTGATAACCAAAGGACAGCAGTAGAGATTGGAAAACAAGTCGGTGTTTCAGATATTAAAGCAGATTTGCTTCCAGAAGATAAATTGAATTTCATTAAAGAACTTCGTGGAAAGCATAAAAGTGTGGGAATGGTTGGAGATGGCGTGAATGATGCACCTGCTCTTGCAACTTCCACTGTTGGTGTGGCAATGGGTGGTGTTGGAACTGATACAGCACTAGAAACAGCTGATATTGCTTTAATGTCAGATGATTTAAGACAATTACCATATACCATTAATTTAAGCCGTAAGGCTTTGACGATTATAAAACAAAATATTACCTTCTCATTGGTAATTAAATTAGTGGCATTGCTGTTAGTTATACCTGGTTGGTTAACGCTATGGATAGCGATATTTTCCGATATGGGAGCAACATTACTTGTAACACTAAACAGTTTAAGGTTATTGAAAAGTA
Organism: Virgibacillus alimentarius; assembly: GCF_017874635.1. NCBI lineage: Bacteria > Bacillati > Bacillota > Bacilli > Caryophanales > Bacillaceae > Virgibacillus > Virgibacillus alimentarius. Next base: position 40,711 of record NZ_JAGIKX010000025.1, on the reverse strand, counting down.
AAGAATAACAATTTTGTTTAAAGAGGAAAGGGATAACATTTGTTATCCCTTTAAAATTTGAATAAATTTTCTTTTCATCGTTATATTTTCGATTTGATGAGTATGCGTTGAATCCATGTAGTTAAAGTAAAAGGTTTGTTTTTATAATGTTTTTTACACATTACTATTGATATGATCCTCCAAGTAAGAAAGAAGATAAATAAGACCCCTGCTCCCCAAACGTATAACGGGTAAGAAGGTGTGTGGACAAGCCTGTTTTAGCAGCAATATAGGCAAGTGCACCCGTATATAAACCAAGGATCAAATTTCCTACCAGCATGATTCCCATAAATTGTATAAAAGTTAAACCGTTCCCTAATGAGCCCCCAGCCCACATACTTGCTGAGAAAAATGTCAACCCCAGCATGACAGCAAGCATTTTCCAAAAACCATTTCTATGTGTTTGTGGCACAGCTTGTAATGCAAATTCAGAATCTATCTTTTTCATCCTCATTCCTCCATATCATTTTTAAAAATGACTGGTACCGAAGAAATACCCTTCGATTAAAACATCGTTCTTGGAGTTGGATGATAGATGAAAAAGGCTCCTTGTCAGAAATGACAAGAAGCCTTTTTTCATAGAATAAGCATGTATTTCACACACACCTATCCATTATTGCTATCCGACGTCCTTGTCAGCCTCACGGGACTGAATTAAAGGTACCAGTATTTATTTTCTAAGTTATTATCACAAAATCAAATCCAATTGTCAATAACGAAAGGCTATATCCAGAAACTGACAAGAACAGGTGTTAAGATGGAGACGAAAATAGCGCTAAGCACCATTGCAACCGTACTTATCGATCCCTCTAATTGGCTGTTCTCCATTGCTTTAGCTGTGCCAATTGCATGAGAGGCACTTCCTATTCCAACACCACGCCCCATATAATTAGTAATTCGACTCCATTTAAAAATAACCGAACTCAACACACTTCCTCCAATTCCTGCAATCATGACAAAAATGACTGCAAGCGGCGGCGCTCCGCCAAGTGTATCTGCGATATCCATAGCTACTGGCGTTGTGACCGATTTCGGGCTAAGTGAATAAATAATCAGCTCGCCAAATCCCGCCCACTTTGCAAATAAGACCCCCGTTGATATACCTACAAACGCTCCGATCAATACGCCGATAAAAATGGGCATTGCAATTTGTTTGATAATGTTCCGCTGCACATAAAGAGGATACGCCAATGCCACAACTGCTGGACCAAGCAATTGATTGAGCCACTCTCCTCCAATCATATACGTATCATAAGGGATATGAAAGAGAAGCAAAAGCAAAATAATAATAATCGTGGCTATTAAAATAGGAAGTGTAAATGGCGATGGTACTTTTTCATTTATTTTTTTTGCCAGCATATAAATGCCAACTGTAGATAGGATAGCTAGTAAACCAATGAAAAAATTAATCATGCTTTAAATCCTTTCGATTTCCGATCCATTGACTAACTGCACCAGAGATAATCATTACAAGCACTGTACTAAGAAGCACTATTCCAATTAGACGAAGACCTTTTCCAGCGAATAAGGAAAAATAATCAATAACCCCAACAGTAACAGGAATAAACAGTAATGATAAGTTTTTGATAAGAAATTGGGCTCCTTGTTCAATCCATGTAACTTTCAATATATTTGTCAAAAGTAAAATGAATAAAAGAATCATCCCAATAACACTTCCAGGTATAAAAAGATCAAGCGTATCCTGAACCCAGTTTCCAATGAAATAAAGACAATATAAAATAATGATATGAAAGATAATTTTCCCGATATTCAACATAAATGAACACTCCAATGAAAAATGGATAAAAAGGTTATTAATACATATTAAGTATAGCATATTCACAGCTTTCGTTAATTTATAGTATATGAAACAACTTTTTAGCTTCCCCCTCATTTATTCTTTAATTTCTCTAGTCTTCCTGTCATATTTTTGTTAATCTTAAAATAGGTGCGTACAAATGAATGAATTTGTTATGAAACGTTATATTTTATTATAGAGGAGATTTAATATGCGAAACTTAGTTATTTTAGGCGGTGGGTATGGAGGCTTTAGAATATTATATAAATTACTAGACCAGGACCTCCCAGATGATATAGAAATAACAGTGATCGATAAAAACCCATATCATTCTTTAAAGACAGAATTTTACACAATAGCAGCAGGAACTGTTGCAGACAAAGAAGTTCGAATAGACTTTCCAAAAAATGATCGCGTTACATATGTATTTGGTGAAGTGAATCAGATCGATGTAGAGCAGGAGGAAATTCGATTTGCAAATTGGAGCAAAGTTGTATCCTACGATTATTTAGTTATCGCACTGGGCTGTGTTGATAACTACCACGGTGTCCCAGGTGCCCCGGAATTTACTGAAAGTGTTCAAACTTTTTCTAAAGCGAGGCTCACAGGAACGGCTATTGGTAATTTGAAAGCATATGGAAAATTAACTGTTGTTGGTGCCGGATTAAGCGGAATCGAAGTTGCTTCAGAAGTCAGGGAAAGCAGACCAGATCTGAATATACGATTACTTGACCGCGGAGGCTCTGTATTAAGGCCATTTGATCCAAAAATCCAGGCCCATGTATCCGATTGGTTTTTAAAAAACGATGTAGAAGTTCTCCATCATGCAAATGTGGAATATGTTGAAAAAGACGGCGTCTGTAATAACGGAGTATGCTACGTCAATGACGTTACCGTTTGGACAGCAGGTGTTCAGCCTCATGAATTAGCGAGAACATTGCCATTTAAAAAAGATGAACAGGAAAAACTGATTGTAAACGACTATTATCAAGTACCAGAGCAAAATAATATTTATGTAGTTGGCGATTGCGCCTCATCTGTACACTCCCCAAGTGCACAATTAGCTGGAGAGCAGGGGGAACAAATTGGTGACGTATTAGCAGCTGTTTTAAATGGCCAAAAACCAAAGAAACCAAAAGAAGTTAAATTAAAAGGAACACTTGGCTCCTTAGGCAAATCAGACGGCTTTGGCAATATGATGCAGCAACCAATGACAGGTCTTTTGCCGCGCCTAGCTAAATCAGGTGTATTATGGCTAAGCAAACGCCATTAAAGCTAAATGAAACTGCTATTTTAAAAAGCAGTTTCATTTTTATTTCCATTCAAAAGGGGTTTGCTGATATACATAGTAATTAAGCCAGTTGGAAAACAGTAAATGTGTATGAGATCGCCAGGAATTGAGCGGTCTTTCGTTTATATCATCGTTCGGAAAATAATTTTCGGGTATGTCAGCATCTAGACCTTTGCTAAGGTCACGTTCATACTCTTCAGCAAGCGTTGTCGCATCATATTCTAAATGTCCCGTAATCATAATATGCTTTGCATCCTGTGACATAATAATAAAGGCCCCCACCTCATCAGAAGCAGAAAGTAATTCTAAGTCTGGATGATTTTTAATTTCTTCTACAGAAACCGCTGTATATCTTGAATGTGGCGCCTGGAATATATCATTAAATCCGCGCACAAGCTTCACAGTAGGATCAGCTACACGATGGTTATAAATCCCAGAAATTTTTTTAGGCAATTCATATTTTCCAATTCCATAATGATAATATAAAGCCGCTTGTGCACCCCAGCAAATATGCAGAACAGAAGTTACGTTTTCTTTCGTCCATTCCATGATCTCCGCTAACTCTTCCCAGTAATTCACTTCTTCAAAAGCTAAATGCTCAATGGGAGCCCCAGTAATAATCATGCCGTCAAAACGACGATCCTTTATATCGGCAAACTTCTCATAAAACGTATCCAAATGTGATTTATCAACATTTTTAGAGCGATGTGTGGTCATGCGCAGGAACGATATATTCACCTGAAGTGGTGTATTCCCGAGTAAACGCAAAAGTTGAAGCTCTGTCTTTTCCTTCTCAGGCATCAAATTTAAAATGATGATATTAAGTGGACGAATATCCTGCGTTCTTGCTCGATCCTCATCCATTACAAAGATTTTCTCCTCTTTTAACACCTCAATGGCAGGTAATTCTTTAGATATATTTATTGGCAATGGAACACAATCTCCTTTCTATTTTTTCATCAAAAGTAAAAAAGCCTCTCCGATAAAGAAGAGACTGTATTATTTGCATTGTCATCTCCCTATCTTTCAAGTAACAAAACTTGCTAGAATTAGCACCTTGTCTGCAATAGTGCGACAGGTTGCTGAGGTGTCATTGGACTAGTTCCTTAACCTCTCTTGATAAGAATCAAAATTATTTAATTATTCAAAAGTTGATATTTATCATCATAACAGTTTTCACAAAAAAAGCAAACCATTCGACCAGCTGGTTAGTGGATTTAATGGGCATCCATAGCCTGAATGCCCATTAAAAACTAAACTAAGCGCTTAATTCGCTCATCCAAATCTGGATGTGTCGAAAATATCATCGATTTTTTGCCTTTATTATTTATTTTTAACGTAGCAATTGCAGTTTGTTCTTCTCCTTTAATCCGGTTCGAATATACTTTAAGCATTTCTAAAGCATGCCTCATTTTATCTTTTCCTGCCAAATCTGCTCCACCTTTATCAGCATGGAACTCTCGATGTCTTGAGTAGGCAAAAACAACAAGACTTCCTAAAATGGAAAATAAAATTTGAAAAACAAGAATGGCTAAAAAATGTACGATTGGAGCGATTTCTTCTCGAACAAATTGAGAAACAACATAAGCAACAATACGAGCCAAGAAAACGACAAAGGTATTTACGACCCCCTGCAATAATGTCATCGTAACCATATCGCCATTCGCTATATGAGCCACCTCATGAGCAATTACACCCTCCACTGCATCGTCATCCATTTCGTTCAACAATCCAGTAGATACAGCTACCAATGAGCGTTTTTTCGATGGACCTGTAGCAAAGGCATTTACCTCCGGTGACCCGTAAATGCCCACCTCAGGCATATGCATTAACCCTGCAGTTCTTGCAAGGCGATGTACTTTTTCCACTACTTCTCTTTCAGCGTCAGATTTAGGCGCTTCAGGATTGATCACTTGAACCCCCATCACCCGTTTTGCCATCCAGCGTGATATTGCCAGGGAAATAAAGGACCCAGTGAAACCGACAACCGCACTGAATATAAGGAGTGCACCATAATTAATACCGTTCTGGCCAATGTAATTCCAACCGCCTGTAAGAGAAAGAATAATGCTAATTGTTGTTAAAACTAATACGTTCGTTAGCAAAAAATAAAATATACGCTTCCCCATTTTCTCATTCCTTTTTTAAATTCTTACAATTATTATATAGACTCTTGTATGTATTAACAAGCTCTCCATAAATAAAATATGTAAAATATTTATCATTCATTCATCTTTTTTAAAACATTTCTTATTTTAGATAGGATTGGGAGTCGAAAGTCCTTTTCAAGCCTATTTACGATAACACTTCTTTTCAAAAATTAATAGATAATTCACAATAATACACCACTTTTTTCCTAATGTAGTTGATATAACCATACTTTACCATCCCTATTTGAATAGTTTTTCCTAGTAGATTGTACCGTTGTTGTGGTAATTCTTCTTCGTTATACTTACATAAGTTTCATCTATTTTTGTAAGTCTATAAGATTAGTATTAACAGCAGTGCAGTACAGGGGACTTATTTCTACATAGGAATGATAACTTATACTCCATTTAAAACAGCATGATGAGAAAGAATGACCCTACTTGCGGGCGAAACGATTCTTCTAGTTCTGAATATTCATATGACTTGCATATTAGATGCAAATAAAAAAATAGGAGTGATTGTATGTTCAAAAAATTGTCCTTATTAGGCATGTCTTTTATGCTTGCCTTATATCCGACGGCTGTTCTTGCAGCTGAAAAGGATAGTGAATCGGACAAGGAACAACCTAAGAGTGAACGGAATGTGGCAAACGAGAATAATGCACCGCAGGAATCAGCTGATCAAGATCAATCTGATCAGAACAAGCAAAAGAACAACAAAGATGCAGATAAGACGAAACAGAAGGATGACAAGGCTTCAAAAGCCAATGAAGGTGATAAAGAAACCGAAACAGACAAAAACAAAAAAGATGGCGATGATAATCAGAAAGACGATAACAAGCCTACATCCGATAAAAATACCGATTCTAATAAAGAACAATCCGATGAAGCAAAGCAAAATGATGATCAGAAAGCAGATAATGAAGCTGACAGTCAAACAAAGGACCAAGAAACTTCTGTAAAAAATGATAAAGAAACCGAAGAAAAAGGAAATAAGGAAAATAAAATGAATACACAAACAGAAGATGACCAAGAAGAAAATGAAAAAGAAGAAGATAATGGAAATGATGATGAGGATTTAAATCTGAAAGAAATCCATGGAACTGCAAACGGAGATATTGCTTATGATTTTAATAAAGGATATTATGTCCTACATCTGCAAGCTGGGCTTTCAAATTATACCAATACACAGGATGTAAATAAGAAGTGGGTAGCTTTTGCATTGCCAAATGGTGTTGCTATTCCGGACGTTGGAGATGTGCCAAGTGGGATTTTACCAGTACAGCTAAACGATGGAGGCACAGGAGTTGCAGTAAAAGTACCAGATGTTAAAGGAATTGGAAATCAAACAATATTTCTGGATATCCCTTTACAAGGCGTTCCAGAGGATAATGATCCAAACAACAACCTTTACCTACTGAATGTAGATGGAAATGCAGGAACGTACGAGGAAATAGGACAAATCAAAAGTCAGCGTGATATTGATTTCTCCGTGATGGACGATAACCCGCAATTAGATCTTCATGGGTCCATTGATGGAAAAGCAACTTTTAATAATGAAAAAGGCTATTATGTAATGGATGTAACTGTGAAAGCACAAAACCAAACAGATTCAAGTGTTGATGAGCTATATGCAGGATTCGAAATTCCTGAAGGGGTTAGAGTGCTAAACAATGACAATACGCCTGCTAATATTCAACCAATACAGCTAGAGGATGGATCAAATGCGGTTGCAGTAAAATTACCGAAAATAACTTCGGATGACAAGCAAGAAGTAAGTTATCAAATCCCTATAATCGGCGTTTCCGACGAAAAAATGGAAGCTTCAACAATTAACGCATATAAAATCGAAAATAACAGCTATCATCCAGTTGGACAATATGAAGGCACAATTAGCGTTGACTTTTCAGAAATGACAGAGCAATGGGAATTCGATGCAAAAAGTCAAATTGTAAAAGACTTTCCTGGTCTAGACAACAATCAGTTTGGACTAAACTTTGCCTTCAACGCAAGTAATTTAACAATTGACAATATCGATAAAGTAAAAGTTGAATTCAATGTACCTGAGGATATTACCGTTCATGAACCAGATGAGTATACACAAGGGAATGTTCCAGATGCTTTAGATGATTTTCTAAGTGACGGTGGTCTGGGTGGAGACCTTGACATCGAATGGGATGGAAACACAGCAATCATTCACCTTGATTCTATTGACGGTGCTGCTGGTTATGAAGGTTTCTTCTCAGCTATTGGAGAAAGCACAAAAGCATTAAGTGAATTGGAAGGAATCAATGTACAAGTAACGCTTTACCAAAATGGGAATGAAGTCGTAGAAGAGATCGACGTACCATTCGAAATCGTTTCTTACGAAGGGGACGGCAAAGACCCTGGTGATGGCGAAGATGACAAAGACGATGGCAACAAGCCGGGCAACGACGAAGATAAAGATAAAAATGATAAGGACGATAATAGCAACAAACCTGGTAATGATAGTAACAAACCAGGAGATGAAAAAGACCCTGGCAAAGATAAGGACGATAACAAAGACGACGGCAACAAAGATAAAGACGAAAATAACAAGAAGGATAACAACAAAAAAGACAACAATAAAACAGAGGATGACAAAAAGAAAGATGCAGATAAAATTGATTCAGATGACGAGGATGATTCGGACGAATTAACTGTAACTGAAACCAATGATTCTGGATTAGACGGAATGACATTGCCTGATACAGCGACAAATCTGTATACATGGCTTTTAACTGGCGGAGTCCTAACTGTCGCTGGTGTAGGATTATTGCTCTTTAGAAAAAAGAAGCAAACGGACAGCTAAACGATTAAAAAGCAGCTACACATACAAATTCGTATGTTGTAGCTGCTTTTTTGATGTTAAGAAATCCGCCCCCAGTCAAACTGGGGAATACTTCTATTCTTCCTTTTTACTAATATACTCATTTGGCGTGCCGCCCTCAGCATTATGATTTTTAAATTGACTCTTGCGCCCATTTCGATGTTCCCCACTATTTTCATTTTCCTTAAACTGGTTGTTTCGCTTTTTATCTTTAGTAGACAATAACATACTCCTTTCCTTAAGTTGCGATTAGTTTTTGAATAATAAGTACTTTTATTCATGGCATATCATATTTTATAAAACAAATAAAAAATCGAATTAGTGAGGAAATTGGAAAAAAACTAAGTAAATTGACGTTGGACATAATTATTTGTTTGTGAATCCAATTTTTTATACAATATGTACAATTTATAAACTTTATATTGTATAAAGTATTCGTTACACTAAATACTGACAATAAACGGAGGTGTCATACATTTGTTGAAATTTGAAAATGTTACCAAGATGTATAAAAAAGGCGTAAAAGCGGTTAATGATATCTCTTTAAGTGTAAAAGAAGGAGAGTTCATTGTTTTTATTGGCCCCAGTGGTTGCGGCAAAACAACTACAATGAAAATGATTAACCGCTTAATCGAACCGACAGAGGGCAAAATTTCCATTAACGGGGAAAATATATTAGACAAAGATCCGGTAAAACTGAGACGCGAAATTGGTTATGTTATCCAGCAAATCGGGTTGTTTCCCCACATGACCATCGAAGAAAACATTTCACTGGTGCCAAGATTGCTTAAATGGTCTGAAGCGGACCGCAAGAATCGGGCCGCTGAGCTTCTGAAGCTGGTTCATATGGATCCTTCCTATTTAAAGCGTTATCCGCATGAATTAAGTGGCGGACAGCAACAGCGAATTGGAGTACTGCGGGCCTTAGCTGCTGAACCGCCACTTATTTTAATGGACGAACCGTTTGGCGCACTTGACCCAATTACCAGAGATGGTTTGCAAGAAGAATTTAAGAAATTGCAGAAATCATTAGGCAAAACAATTGTATTTGTCACACACGACATGGATGAGGCGATTAAATTAGCCGATCGTATTGTCATTTTAAAAGATGGAGCAATTGTACAGGTAGGTACACCTGATGAGATATTACGTGAACCTGCCAATGAATTTGTTGAAGAATTCATCGGAAAAGACCGCCTCGTTCAAGCGAAACCAAATGTGCAAACAGTTGAACAAATTATGAATGCAAACCCTATCACAATAACAGCAGACAGACCCATCAAAGAGGCAATTCAAATCATGAAACATCATCGAGTTGATACCCTTCTTGTTGTAGATGATTCACGTGTATTAAAAGGTTATATTGACGTTGAAATCATTGATCATACCTTTAAAAAATCCACTTATGTTGGAGATATTATCAAATCAGATATCTTTAAAGTGAAAAGAGATACCCTTGTACGCGATACGATCCACAGTATTTTAAAACGAGGTATTAAAAACGTTCCAATCATTAATGAGAAAGACCAGCTCGTTGGTATTGTAACGAGAGCCAGTTTAGTGGATATCGTGTACGATACGATTTGGGGCGAGGAAGAAAGTCTTGCAAAAACAATTTAGGAGGTGACAAACGTGCAAAGTATCATCGAATTTTTAAATGAGAATGGCGGGGAATTGCTATTGAAAACATGGGAGCACCTCTATATATCTCTCATAGCTGTTCTCCTAGGAATCATTGTTGCAGTACCGCTTGGTATTGCCCTTACCCGAATCCCTAAAATGGCAGAAGTTATTATGCGCATCGTCAGTACAATTCAGACTTTTCCCAGTTTGGCAATTCTAGCATTTTTCGTACCGATTTTAGGCGTAGGAAAAGTACCTGCAATTGTTGCATTGTTCTTTTACTCCGTACTGCCGATTTTACGAAACACCTATACAGGTGTGAAAGATGTAGATAAAAGCTTTTTGGAAGCAGGACGCGGTATGGGAATGAATAGCTGGGAAATTATTCGCCATGTAGAGATACCATTTGCAATTCCAATCATTATGGCTGGTATCCGTTTGTCTACCGTTTATTTAATTGGATGGGCAACGCTAGCTTCTTTTATCGGAGCAGGCGGCCTTGGATCTTATATTTTCGATGGGCTAAATCTCTACTTACCAGAATTTATCATCGCAGGAGCAATCCCTTCTATGATCATGGCTGTTGTCGTTGACCAGGTATTTGCCCGCATAGAACGATGGGTTACTCCAAAAGGAATGCGAATGAAGCAACAAGCAGCCTAGAAAGGAGGAAACAAAAACGGTGATGAAATTTTACTCAAAACGCATACTCACAATCACGGCAATATTGGCACTTTTACTTAGCGGCTGTTCTTTGCCAGGTTTAAGTGGTTCTTCCAAACAAACCGTTGCTATCGGAACATTGGGTACTGCTGAATCAAAAACAATGGGATATATCATAAGTCAAATGATTAAACACTATACAGATCTGGATACAACAATTGTTAGTAACCTGGGATCATCCGTTGTGCAGCATAAGGCTATGACCGAGGGAGAAGTAGATGTTACATCCACACGATATACAGGGACAGACTTAGCCATCATCGGTCATGACCCGGTCAAAGATCCTGATAAAGCATTGGAAATCGTACAGGAGGAATTTGAAAAGCAATTTGATCAAACATGGTTCGGTTCCTATGGTTTCGCCAATTCCTATGCATTTACGGTCACAAGTGAATTAGCTGAAAAGGAAAATATTACCAAAGTGTCCGATTTGGAAAAGCTATCTTCAGAAATTAGTCTAGGAGTAGATAATGGCTGGATTAAACGAAAAGGTGACGGTTATGAAGGATTTACAGAAGAATACGGGTTCGAATTTAACCGCCTCTATCCAATGGCGATCGGTTTAGTTTATAAAGCAGTAGCCAGTGAAAAAATGGATGTTGTTTTAGCCTATACAACCGATGGGCGGATCAAAGCATATGATTTAAAGGTTTTAGAAGATGATAAACAATTTTTCCCACCTTACGATGCCTCACCAGTAGTACGTAATGATTTGCTAAAAAGGCATCCGGAGTTATCTTCTATCTTTAAAAAATTAGAAAAAACCATTACAACAGAAAAAATGCAAGAATTAAATTATGAAGTAGATGTAAAAATGAAAGAACCAGCTACAGTTGCCAGAGAGTTTTTAAAGGAACATAATTATTTTGAATAAAAAGGGGTGATCTTCGTTGGATACAATAAGCGATTTATTTACTTATTATAGTAATAATATGCCCTATGTATGGGAGCAAATTATTCGCCATGCCTTGGTTTCCTTTTATGGTGTTTTATTTGCCGCTATTGTGGCTATTCCGCTCGGCATTATTATTGCCCGCTATCATCGATTAAGCGGTTTTGTTATTTCACTTGCTAACATTATTCAGACAATACCGGCATTAGCCTTACTGGCAGTACTCATGTTAGCGATGGGACTTGGGCCAAATACAGTCGTTACCACGCTATTTCTCTATTCGCTTTTACCAATTCTCAAGAATACGTATGCAGGAATCCGCCAAGTCGATAAAACGCTGCTAGAATCAGGAAAAGCAATGGGTATGACAAAATTTCAAATTCTGCGCATGGTCGAGATTCCATTGGCTATGTCTGTCATCATGGCTGGACTTCGAACTGCTTTAGTAATTGGAATTAGTGTCGCTACAATTGGGACATTCATCGGGGCCGGAGGTTTAGGTGATATCATTATTCGAGGAACAAACGCCTCAAATGGTGCATCTATTATTCTGGCAGGAGCGATTCCAGCTGCTCTTATGGCTATTATTGCTGACTTCGGAATGGGAAAACTTGAATTTTGGCTTTCCCCTGCAAATGAAAAAGTTGCGAAGAAATGAAAAGCGTAGAAATTTTTCCTAAGAAGAAAGGGATTTATGATGAAACGTAATTATATTTTGGAAGAAAATGTAGAATGCAAACTATCCGATGGGACCATTTTACGCAGTGATGTTTATCGTCCAAATGATGATCATCGTTACCCAGTCCTTATGCTCCGTCTTCCTTATGATAAAAAAACACCGCGTTATTTTAATGAATATGTAGAAGTGCCACGAATGGTAGATGCTGGATATATTGTTATTCTTCAGGATGTACGCGGTCGCTTTGCTTCAGACGGAGCGTTTTATCCATTTGTAAACGAGAGAAAAGACGGGTATGAATCAGTGGAATGGGCTGCTTCCCTCCCCTGCTCCAATGGCAAGGTCGGCCTTTTTGGAATGTCCTACCACGGATATACACAGTTTGCAGCAGCTGCCGAAATGCCGCCTTCATTGAAGGCTATTGCTCCGGTGATGTCAATGACAGATCCATGGACTGGTATGTTACACAATGAAAACGCCTTGGTTGAGATTGGATCCTTCGCTACTTGGACACTGGAATCCATCTTGCCGAATATGCTCAAGCGACGTGGAGAAAAAAGAAATGTCCAGCAATACACCGATGATCTTCCCGATTGGATCTCTTATGCTCCCTCAAATACATGGCCACCATTAAAAGAGCTCGATCCGAATTCATTTTTCTTTGATTTCATTAATAAAAATATGAACCAAGAAATGATAGAATATATCTCTTTATACGATCATCTGCAAGAAATGAAGGTTCCTGCACTATTTATTGGCGGCTGGTTCGATTCATTACTGAAATCAACAATCAAGGCATACCAAAATTACACTGGGCCATCTATGCTTTGGATTGGTCCGTGGACACATACTGAAATGACGGGACGAGCCGGGGAATGTTACTTTGAAGACAGCGCTACCTCCATCGGGATGGATAAAATACAGGATCCAACAGAACTCCATATCCGATGGTTTGATCATTGGCTAAAAGATAAACCCCTTGCCATTGATAAATCTGTCCATTTGTACAAAATGGGACAAAAAACATGGGAGGCTCTCGATCGTTTACCTGCTTCTGTGCATGTGCAGCATTTCTATCTTGAAAGTAATGGAGATGCTCGTACACTGCATGGGGATGGACGCTTGATGATGGAGCCAACGACAATCGATTCTTTGAATAAGCTGTTGCTCGATCCTAAAAACCCAGTCCCTTCTTATGGTGGCAATTCGATTGTTGCCGGTCAGGAAGCAGGCATGTTTGATCAGCGAAAAATCCAAAGCCGAAAAGATGTCCTTGTTTATACGAGCAGACCGCTGGAAACCCCTTTAAACATCTATGGATTAGTACAAGCAGATATATGGGCATCCAGTCCGTCATCGCTCCTGGATATTTTTATTCGAGTCTCTGATGTCAATCCAGATGGAAGAGCTTATAATATCGTTGATTCTTTTCACAGAGAGGTTGTGAACAAGGATCAACCTGCACGTATCCAAATGGGTGTCAATTACACCGCTTATCAAGTAAAAGCAGGACATTCCATACGAATAGAAATCGCAGCATCGAATGCCCCACAATATGACGTGAATCAAAATAATGGACAAACATCAATCACTGCCTCAAACGGCCTTCCTGCCTATGAAACGATTTATCATAGTAAAAGATATCCTTCTAACATTATCTTACCACTGGAAAACACGTAAAATGAAAAGACGTGAGCTCAGGCAGCTTGGCGTCTTTTATCATGATGAAAAGTATTGACATTTGATAGCGGAATCTGTAATATTAACAAGAATAAGTTAATTGAATCTGTTACCTTTAAAACAGTCCTGTGAGGCTGGCAAGGAACAAGCGTATACATATGCATTTTTTGATGCATTATGATGGTTGATGTCAATCCATCTATTTATACAGCATCTTGCCGTTCATCAGGCAGGGTGCTTTTTTAATGTAAAATAATCATCCAGGGGGAGAGAAGATGGAGGCACGTGAAATTCAAGTGCATGAACGTTTACCATTTTTACAGAGTTTACCATTAAGTTTACAGCATTTATTTGCCATGTTTGGATCAACAGTACTTGTGCCTATTTTATTTGGAGTGAACCCAGCAACGATTTTGCTGATGAACGGGATCGGTACACTCATTTACCTGTTTGTTACAAAGGGAAAAATACCCGCCTATTTAGGATCAAGTTTTGCCTTTATTTCGCCGGTTACGGTAGTGTTAGGTCACTACAGCGGAATAGAGGGCTTTGGCTATGCATTAGGCGGATTCTTTATCGTCGGGGCAACACTTATCATCATTTCAATAATAGTTAAAATAGCAGGAACCTCCTGGATTGATATCATCTTTCCTCCTGCCGCGATGGGGGCCATTGTAGCGGTTATTGGGCTTGAGCTTGTGCCAACTGCAGCAGAAATGGCAGGTTTAATTAAACCGGCAGATGCAGGAGAAAATTGGGCCGCTGATTCATCTGTTTTAGCCGTTTCATTGCTCACACTTGGACTTACCATTATATTTTGGGTGACAATGCGCGGTTTCTTAAAAATCATCCCTATTTTGCTCGGAATCATTTCCGGTTATGTAATTGCCTATTTTTATGGACTCGTAGATTTTACTGCTGTACAGGAAGCAAAGTGGATCTCCATGCCGACTTATTATCAAATAAAGTTTAATCTATCGGATATATTGATTATTCTTCCTGCTGCGCTTGTTTTAATCCCGGAACATATTGGACACTTAGTCGTAACGGGAAACATTGTAAGAAAAGATCTTATCAAAGATCCAGGCCTGGACCGCTCCTTATTCGGAAACGGGATCTCAACCATGATTTCAAGTTTATTTGGTTCGACGCCAAATACAACCTACGGTGAAAATATTGGTGTGCTGGCGATTACGCGGGTTTATTCTACTTGGATTATAGGCGGGGCTGCTATACTTGCGATTATTTTATCTTTTTGCGGAAAATTGGCAGCATTAATTTCTTCTATTCCAACGCCTGTCATGGGCGGTATTTCCTTGCTCTTATTTGGAATTATTGCAGCAAGTGGAATTCGCATGCTTGTAGAAGCAAAAGTAGACTATAGCAATTCACAAAACTTAATTTTAACATGTGTTGTTCTAGGTATAGGGATTAGTGGCGCAACCATTAAACTTGGAACAGTTGACTTACAAGGAATGGGACTTGCTACAGTTGTAGCTGTTATCCTGAGCCTATTCTTCAAACTCCTTGATATACTTAAACTATCTAATGAATAAAAGATAGGGACAGTCCTCCATCGCTTTAAAGCGGTCGGAGACTGTCCTTTTTTACTCTTTTATTGATACCTACGGTGGACTTTATTTCCGTCGTAGGAATAAAGAATTTTTTTATTTTCGACATAAGTTTCGACATGAACCGTTCTACCCCACAATTGATAAATATATTGGATGACATTTTCCAAATAATGAAGATCAAGCTCTATTCCTTCATATGAATGGACCAAATAAAGTTCTCCATTACGCTGATAATCTCCGTTATCTACCGTAATATACGGAAAACCTCCATTGACTCTCATGGATATAAGCTGATCTCGCACCTGTTCATGATCTTTATCTGTAATTCGATAATCACTGCCCTGCTTTTCAAATAAATACATATCTTCCCTTTGAACCATTTCTTTTGTTAAATAATTTCGAATAAAAGAAATATCCGAATCAATCTCTCTTACTTCAAATATCTTTTCTCTGCCTGTGTTTGGTTGTATTCCCATCTTTTTCATTTCTTCCGTTGGATTATTATAGCGTTCCTCAATATCTTCAAAAATTTTTATTCCCAAGTAGTATGGATTAATCTGATGTCTTGAAGGCTGGACAACACCAGCATTTAAGGTAGCAAACTCAATGGTTTCATCCGTTGTAAGATCCATCTCCCTTAAGATTCGCTGATGCCAATAAGAAGCCCATCCTTCATTCATAATTTTTGTCTCCAGCTGTGGCCAAAAATAAAGCATTTCTTCACGCATCATGGTCAAAATATCTCTTTGCCAATCTTCCAACTCACGGCTATGCTGTTCAATAAACAATAAAAGATCTTTTTCTGGATGAGGCGGGAACTTCTTGCGCCTTCTCATCTTTGTTACTTTCTTATCCTCCGGTTTTTCATCGATACTCCATAAATCATCATAAGGTGTTTTTACACGAGATGGGGCTTCCTCTTCTTCCTCCAACTCCTCATAAGACGCTAGTGTAGGTCTTACAAGCGATGGATCTATATGCTCTTGAATGGATAAAACAGCATCCAAAAAGCGCTCTACCTCATCTTTGCCATAAATCATCTCATAATGTTCAATCCGCTCCGCTGTAGCTGTCATACTTTCTACCATATCTCGCCTTGTATTGGAAAAACGGACATTATTTTTGAAAAAGTCACAATGGGCAAGTACATGGGCTACAATGAGCTTATTTTGAATAAGGCTATTCGTATCAAGTAAAAAGGCGTAACAAGGATTGGAGTTAATAACAAGCTCATAGATTTGGCTCAAACCGAGGTCATAATGTAATTTCATTTTATAAAACTGTTTTCCGAAGCTCCAATGGGTAAATCTTGTTGGCATACCATATGCACCGAACGTATAAATAATATCAGCAGGACATATTTCATATCGCATCGGATAAAAATCAAGTCCGAATCCAGACGCAATTTCTGTAATCTCATCGATCGCACGATAAAGTGGCTTTGTGTCTGTCAATTAGTATCCCTCCAAACGTTGCTTTTTATAGTTTATGAAGCAAAAGGAGGAATAATGATAGACACTTCTTAAACAATGAAGTGTATGTTAAAAAACACTTTTTGTACCTCAATTATTTCTGTATGTTTACATCAATCAAGGAAAGTATAAGATCAGGAGGGATGAACATGAATCATCATTTTATAACCGTTGAGGAATTTAACCGATTAATCCACCAATGGACCGGACATACGATTAAAATTATGAAGCATGAACTGGATGATGTTGACGAGACATGTCTACATTTAGACCATATTTCCTATGCAACCAACACAAGAAGGATCGATGATTATGAAGCAATGCATGCACTTCATTTAAATGGAGGTGGGGCCATTCAAACAGACAAGGATCCATACACTTTGCCAGACGATCTCTATAAGATACCACTTCAGGATACGACATTATATGAGTACGACGGCTATCAATTTCTAATAAGTACGGATCGCGGCGTTTATAAAATAGAACTGGTAGAATGAACCAAGTAAGAGGCCCTTATAAAGTCAAAAAAATTCCCCAGCTAAGGGGAGATTCTAAGCCGTTGCTGTTTCTTTTCTAAAAAAGCTTTTCATTGCATGGTATACATCACGTTTTTCTTTTAGAATATAATGACGAAATTTAGGATTTTCAAATGTCTTATAGGCATTCATTAGAGTGGACCTGCGATTATACGCATTTACCTCCCCGTAGCCAAACATACTCGAAACATCCATGATCTCATTTACCAATTTGATACAGTTTGGATTATCCGATGTGATATTTTCACCGTCTGAAAAATGAAAAGGGTATATATTATAGCTGGACGGATGATATCTTTCATCGATTAGCTCTAAAGCTTTGTGATAAGCGGATGAACAGATCGTTCCACCGCTTTCTCCTTTTGAGAAAAAGGCTTCTTCTGATACGACTTTCGCTTCTGTATGATGTGCAATAAATGCAATTTCAACGGTTTCATATTTTGAACGTAAAAACTTTGTCATCCAGAAAAAGAAACTTCTCGCTATATACTTCTCAAAATTACCCATGGATGCACTCGTATCCATCATTGCTAGAACAACAGCTTTTGATTCGGGTTTAATGACGTCATTCCACGTTTTAAAGCGTAAATCATCATTATGGATAGGAGTTATTTTCGGTTTTCCCTCTTGTGCATTTCTTTTTAAAGCAGTTAAAATCGTCCGCTTTTTATCCACATTTCCCATAAGTCCTTTCTTGCGTACATCATTAAATTCCACATCATCTGTTATGATTTCTGCTTTATCCTTTTCCTGCAAATTAGGCAGCTCCAATTCTTTAAATAGAGCGTCTTCCAATTCCGCTAGTGATACTTCCGCTTCATAATAATCCTCACCTGGCTGATCTCCCGCCTTTTTTCCGCCTCCAACACCCTCTTTTCCATTTGGGTCACGAGCAACAAGATCACCGATTTCACTATCCCCATCACCTTGGCCCACATGCTTTGATTTATTATGATTATAACGTATTTTATATTCGTCTAACGAACGAATCGGAATTTTTACCTTTTCCCGACCATTCGACATGATAATACTTTCTTCACTGACTAAGTCGGGCAAATTATTTTGAATGGCATCTTTCACCTTTTCTATATGACGCTGTTGATCTTGATAGCCTTTACGATGGAGAGACCAGTTTTCCTTGGAGACGGCGAAACTACTTTTTTCTTCTTCCTGCATTCTATCCCCACCTAACTATTTTAAGAAAATTTTGTACTTTATTTATCCTATGCAAGCACAAACAAGTTATTGCATTTTTAGAGAACTTTGGGTAAAAAAATAACAAGACTCACGCGAAGATAAGTCTTGTTATTTTTTGTATCCTTTTTTAACTACCGATTGAGCAGACTTCCTACATAACGCAATAATTCATTCGCTGAAACAGAATTATAGCCATATTCATCAATTAATCTGGCAATCACTTCATTAATCTTCTTCAGCTGCGATTCATCTGGGGTTTGTGTGGATGTTGTAATCTTAACAACATCTTTTAAATCCGCAAAAAGCTTCTTTTGAATCGCTTCTCGCAAACGCTCGTGCGAATTATAGTCGAATCGTTTTCCTTTTCTGGCGAAAGCTGAGATGCGGATAAGAATTTCCTCTCGAAAAGCTCTTTTAGCATTTTCCGAAATACCAATTTGTTCCTCAATCGAACGCATTAATTTCTCATCTGGATTCATTTCCTCGCCAGTCAGCGGATCCTTTAGCTTGTTTTTATTACAAAACGCTTCCACATTATCAAGATAATTATCCATTAATGTTTTGGCAGACTCTTCATAGGAATAAACAAACGCTTTTTGAACTTCTTTCTTCGCAATTTCATCATATTCCCTTCTGGCAACTGCGATATAATTCATATACTTTTCCTTGCCTTCATCTGAAATAGACGCATGCTGATCAAGCCCCTCTTTTAGAGAACGCAAAACATCCAGTGCGTTTATCGAAGGAACTTCCTTGCGGATAATCGTTGAGGAAATCCGGTTAATGACATAGCGAGGGTCAATCCCATCCATTCCTTCTTCAGGAAACTCCTTCCTTAATTCATCTACATCAACCTGATTATATCCCTCCACACTTTCTCCATCATATAAGCGCATTTTCTTAATAAGATCAACGCCTTGTTTTTTGCTGTCATTTAGCCTTGTTAAAATGGAAAAGATAGCAGCAACTCGAAGTGCATGAGGGGCGATATGAACATGAGCCATATCACTCTCATTAATCATTTTTTGATAAATACGCTCTTCTTCACTTACTCGCAAATTATATGGAATAGGCATAACGATAATACGGGAATGCAGCGCTTCATTCTTTTTATTGGATATAAATGACCGGTATTCTGCCTCGTTCGTATGAGCAACAATGAGTTCATCGGCACTAATTAACGCAAAACGACCGGCCTTGAAATTCCCCTCCTGTGTTAAAGAAAGCAAATGCCAGAGAAACTTCTCATCACACTTCAGCATTTCCTGAAACTCCATCATTCCCCGGTTCGCCTTGTTTAACTCACCATCAAACCGATATGCACGCGGGTCCGATTCAGACCCATATTCAGCAATGGTTGAAAAATCAATACTTCCTGTTAAATCAGCAATATCCTGTGATTTGGGATCAGAAGGACTAAATGTTCCAATGCCAACTCGCCTATCCTCTGATAAAAAGATGCGCTCTACCTCAACATCTTCAATTCTCCCTCCATATTCTTTCTCAAGCCGCATGGCATTCAGCGGAGATAAGCTTCCCTCTATTCGCACCCCATATTCTTTATAGAAATCTCCCCTAAGATGATTGGGGATCAAATGAAGTGGATCTTCATGCATCGGACAACCCTTAATGGCATAAACCGCTCCTTCATCTGTTCTGGAAAACTGCTCAAGGCCGCGCTTAAGCATGGTGACTACGGTAGACTTTCCCCCACTGACTGGTCCCATTAATAATAAAATACGCTTACGAACATCCAAGCGTTTCGCCGCAGGGTGTAAATACTCTTCCACAAGTTTCTCAATCGCATCTTCTAATCCAAATATCTCTTTTCCAAAAAATTGATACATTTTTCTTCCATCTCGTTCCAACACGCCAGCATGCTTAATCATATTATAAATTCGTGAATGAGCTGTTTGTGCCACTTCTGGCCGCTCCTTCACTATATCTAAATATTCCGCGAATGTCCCTTCCCATTTTAACCGTTCTTCTTCTTCTCGGTGATTCCTAACCTTGTTCAGAATATCCATTTATATTCCCCTCCATATATGTCACGGTTTATACATCGTATGCAGGGGCAAGCCATATCATGCTGACAAAGTAATTTTACGAAAGGAGTACAGCCAGTTACTGCTCCCAGATGATTTGGCCAATCCCATGACAATCATAACCTAGAGATTGAAGCTCTTCCTTGAAATCAGCGTTATTTAAAACTTCCAATACATCGGAAATAAGCGACTGGTTCTTCCCGCTTTTCAGCATAACCAGGTCATAACTTTCATCAATCATCGGTATAAAATCGATAGCTGTTATTTTTGCGATCTGTTCAATCCCCACTCCCACGTCCGCTTTTCCATTTGCCACAGCAGAAGCGACAGCAAGATGACTCGTTTCTTCATTGTTATATCCCTTCAGCTCATCTTTAGAAATGTTATGTATTCGTAGTTGTTCATCCAAAAGGACGCGAGCCCCCGCCCCTTTTTCCCTATTGATCATTCTTATTTTATTGCTTTTGAGATCCTCCCAGCTACTTAGTTTATGCGGATTTCCCTTCGCTGTGTAAAGTCCTGCCCGCCGCTTTACGAATTGAACAACGATAAAGGAGTGGCTTACAAGGAACTTTCTTATATAAGGAATGTTATATTCGTTTGTGTCCCCGTCAAACAGGTGGGTACTGATAATATCAGCCCTCCCCTGATACATCGCAATTAAATTGTCTAAACTGCCGGCATAAGAACGAAGCGGACGATACTTGCTTGATTGCGCCTCCATTTTCTTCCCTAATATATCTAAGCTACTGTCCTGCCCGCTGATAACGATAGAGCTTGATGATTGCTGACTTTCTTTAGCAGGTGCAGCAAGTCTAGTTTCCTTCCCTCGGCTTTTATAATTCTCTAGCTCCTCCTGATCCACTCTCATTTGCCTTCCAACGCGATAGGCTTGCAACTCTCCCTTTTTTATTAAGTCATATACCGTGAGTTTGGAGACCTTAAGTAATTTTGAAATTTCCTCCGGCGTATACGATTCATTTTGCAGCATATGTTAAACACCCCTGAATATTGTTACTATTCTTATGTTATCATTTACTATTCATAGACTCCAAGTTATAATTAGATATATCTAGTTATAACTAATTATAACTTGGAGGGATACAATTGAATAAGGTAAAAATCATTTTATTCTTATTGTTGTTTGTTGTACTAGCTATCGGTTGTTCCAATAACAGTGAGAATACAGAAACAAAAAGTAATCGCACAGAATCAGAAAACAGTGAGGAAATGAATTTAACCATTTCCGCAGCGGCTAGTCTTACCGATGCACTTGATGAGATTAAATCAATCTATGAAAAGGAAAATCAAGTGAAACTCACTTTTAATTTTGGCGGATCCGGCAGCTTAGCTCAACAAATTCAACAAGGAGCTCCTGCTGATGTATTTATTTCCGCTAACCAGGACTGGATGGACACGCTTGAGGAAGAAGAGAAGATCATCGTAGATACAAGGTCGGATATAACCGGCAACAACCTCGTCTTAATTACTGGAAAATCATCAACGCTGGATTATGAAAAAGTGGAAGATATGAACGATAAAGATGTAGAGCAAATTGCAATCGGTAACCCCGAAAGTGTACCAGCAGGAAAATATACCGAACAATCCTTGAAAAACATGAAAATATGGGACAAACTCGAGGATAGCATTATATTAGCCAAAGACGTTCGTCAAGTGTTAACATATGTTGAAACTGGGAATGTCGATATTGGTTTCGTCTATGAAAGTGATGCAGAAACTTCAGACAAAATAAATAAACTCACCACCGTTGATAAGGATGTACATGATCCGATTATCTATCCTGGAGCGGTTATCGCTGATACAGAACATGAGCAAGAAGCAAAAGACTTTTTGAATTATATGGAAACTGATCAAGCCCAAGAGATCTTGGAAAAATACGGCTTTCAAAAGTAATAGGTGATTGTTTATGGATACGGTTAATTTATCGCCATTATGGTTATCTTTTAAAACCGCTGCTATCGCTACTGTTATTGTATTTATCACAGGTGTGATACTAGCCCGCATCATCGCACGCAATTCATTTCCAGGAAAGGGAATCCTCGAAGCGATCATTATGTTGCCACTTGTTCTACCTCCGACGGTTGTAGGATTTGGTTTACTTTGGCTCTTTGGTAAAAATAGTTTCCTCGGACGCCTTTTAATGGATTGGTTCGATTTTCAAGTTGTCTTTACATGGTATGCTGTGATCATTGCAGCAGTGGTTGTTTCCTTCCCATTAATGTATCAAAGTGCAGCAGCTGCATTTAAACAATATGATAAAAACGTAGAGAATGCTGCCTATACAATGGGAGCATCCAAATGGCGTGTCTTTTGGACAATCTCTTTTCCACTCGCATGGCCTGGGTTATTAGCAGGACTTGTTTTAGCCTTTGCCCGTGCATTAGGTGAGTTTGGGGCTACGCTTATGTTAGCAGGCTATATTCCTAATGTCACAGATACGATTCCATTAGCTATCTATTTTGAAGTAGAATCAGGAAATATGGAAATGGCTACGTTCTGGGTTATTCTTATTATCGCACTCGGATTCAGTGCTATTTTATGGTTAAACTGGTGGAGTAAACGAAATATGATGCGTTACTCCAGGCAGCGTAACAATGAATAAAGGGGTTTAAATCATGCTAAATGTGCATATCCGAAAAAGCCTTTTCCATTTTGAATTAGATGTGGAATTTGTTGTGAGAAATGAAATTGTTGTTTTATTTGGGGCCTCAGGGTCAGGAAAAACAACAATCCTTAACTGTATTGCCGGATTAAGCAAGGCAAACGAAGGCCTTATCTCGTTAAATGATAAAATCTTTTTTAAAGGGAAAAAATCACACGTTCCCATGCAGCAAAGAAAAATCGGCTATTTATTCCAAGATTACGCATTGTTTCCACATATGACGGTTTGGAAAAACATTTCCTACGGGATGAAATCAGAAAAATTAGCAAAAGATTTGATGGAAGAGCTAAATATCGGACATCTGATCCAGCAATATCCGCATGAAATCTCCGGAGGGGAAAAACAGCGCGTTGCTATCGCCCGTGCGCTAGCAACCGAACCACAGTTATTACTTCTAGACGAACCATTTTCAGCTCTGGATGATGAGACTCGAGCGAAAGGGCATCATGAATTAATACGCCTCCAAAAACTTTGGGGAATTCCTGTTATTATGGTTACACATAGCCATGAAGAGGCAAAAAAACTAGGTGATCGTATTATCTATATAAAGCGCGGGAAATTTCAAAGTACGAATGAAACTCAACAAAGCAAGGTATAGTCGCCTTGTTTTTTGCATTTTTATATAAAATATGTCATTTTTGAAAAGGATTTTTTGTTTTTTTCAAAATTTACGTTTATCATTAGTATAGACCCATATTTTTGGAAGGATTGCGTAACTATGTCTATGGAAACATTAATCTTCTTATTTTCTATTATGCTTATCATCGGAGTACTTACCACAAAATTTTCTAATCGTTTAGGCCTCCCTGCACTAGTTCTATTCCTATTAGTAGGTATGGGCCTCAACCAGTTTATATTCTTTGAAAATGTACATCTGACACAGCTTATTGGAATTATGGCACTGATCATCATCTTGTTTGATGGCGGTGCAAATACAAGATGGCATCATGTTCGTCCCATCCTTGCCCCAGCAGGCGTGCTGGCAACATTTGGTGTACTAATCACTTCCATAATTGTTGGGCTGGCAGCCAAGTATATTCTGGACTTTACCCTGCTTGAAGGAATGCTTTTTGGTGCTATTGTCGGCTCAACCGATGCAGCAGCTGTATTTTCTGTATTAGGCAATAAAAATATTAACAAGCGACTGACTTCTACACTCGAAGCAGAATCAGGTTCCAATGATCCAATGGCTGTTTTTTTAACGGTTGCCTTTATTGAATTGATTCAGATCCCTGAAAGTACGATTTGGTCTGCAATTGGTAGCTTCTTTTTACAAATGGGACTAGGATTGATCCTCGGTTTAGCCCTCGGGAAACTCATCGTTCTTATTATTAATAATATTAAGCTGGATACAGCTGGACTCTATCCCATTCTTGCAATGGGGATGGCTACTTCTACATATGTTATTACCGATACCGTTGGAGGAAGTGGTTTGCTTGCCGTTTATGTGATGGCTGTCTTTGTTGGTAATAGTGATTTAATGTACCGATTTACGATATTGCGTTTTAATGAAGGTTTTGCCATTATGATGCAAATTATTATGTTTATTTTGCTTGGATTGCTCGTTTTCCCAAGCCACTTGCCGGCCGTAGCCTGGGACAGTATCTTATTAACTGTTATTTTAATGTTTATCGCCCGTCCGGCTGCAGTATTTATCTGTATGCTATTCATGAAGTACAGCTTTAAAGAGAAGGTATTTATTTCTTGGTCTGGCTTAAAGGGCGCTGTTCCTATCGTGCTTGCCACCTACCCGATTATTGCTGATGTCGAAAATAGCCAATTGATTTTTAATGCTGTCTTTTTCGTCGTTTTAATTTCCGCGTTAGTTCAGGGAAGCACCTTATCCTGGCTTGCTACAAAACTCAATCTAACAGGCAATGGCGGAGCAGGAGTAAAACCAAGCCTGGAATTAATTACACTTGGACATACTGATTCTGAAATCATGGAAGTATCAATCACCGATCTCTCTCCTGCAGTAAATACTTCTTTAATTGATCTGGAATTACCAGATAATACGCTAATTATAGGGATTGTCCGTGACAAAGAGCTAATCACCCCAACAGGAAACTCTATTATCAAAAATGGAGATACATTGTATGTACTTGGCAACAAAAAAGACCGGGAAAAAGCAAAAGTCTCACTTATAGGAAAACCAAAGAAAAAAATGATGGGCATGGAATAAAGTCATCTTGCTTCCCTTCCACGCCTCCCATTTGTTTTTTCGAAAATTCCCACTTGACAATCAATAGGCAAACGCTTACATTTGTATGTAGAAGAAAATTAAAATCCATGGATATCTATGCGTTTATCGCTCTAATATCCTCCTATTTGGCAATCGGTATCATGCGTTCTGTTTAACGGAAGGAGTTTGAACCGCAGTTAGCCTCTAATTGATCAGAGGCTAACTGTGGTTTTTTTATTTTAATTCATGGTCCATTGTTATATCTTTATTATATCTCTGCATCTACGACTCAGCAGAAAAGCAACAAAAATCTTACAAGGGAGGATAAAGAATGGATGAAAAGCTAGGATTTTGGAAGTTGGGGGCATTTGGACTACAGCATGTATTAGCGATGTACGGCGGTGCAGTAGTTGTTCCTTTAATTGTTGGACCAGCAATTGGCCTCAACGAAGCAGAAGTTGCTTATTTGATTTCTGTTGATTTGTTTGCATGTGGAATTGCAACCTTTTTACAAGTAGTCGGTAATAAATTTTTTGGAATTAAAATGCCAATTGTGATGGGGGTTGCCTTTCAAGCAGTAGGACCGATGATAGCTATCGGAACCACGCAAGGAGTACCGTCCATTTTCGGTGCTATAATAGCAGCGGGTGCTATTATCATATTTTTAGCACAGTTTATGGATAAAATGATTCGTTTTTTTCCGCCAGTTGTTACCGGTACCGTTGTTGTCATTATTGGTACCTCACTTATTGGAGCAGCCATGGGCAATATTACCGGAGATCCAGATTCAGCTGGGTATGCTAGTTTAACAAACCTAACGCTGGCTACTATTACTCTTATCATTATTGTATTATTAAATCGATTTTTTGAAGGGTTTATGAAAGCAATTTCCATTTTAGCCTCTCTTGTAGCAGGTACAATTATTGCATCATTTATGGGATTAGTAGACTTCTCATCTGTTGGCGATGCTTCTTGGTTTCATATGGTAGAACCATTCCGATTCGGAGCCCCGGAATTTCACTTCAATGCAATTCTTAGTATGACGTTAGTTGGGATCGTTACGATGATGGAAGCTACAGGCGTTTATTTTGCACTTGCTGATGTTATTGAAAAAAAATTAGATGGAAGTGATATAAAGAAAGGATTACGGGCCGAAGGTTTAGCACAAATCGTCGGGGGTATTTTTCAAGCATTTCCTTATTCTACATTCTCACAAAACGTTGGTATCATCGCACTAACAGGAGTAAAACAAAGAAAAGTAGTTATTGCTTCTGGTGTTATTCTAGTAGGATTTGGCCTTTTACCTAAAATAGCTGCATTAACTTTGATTATTCCTGAACCTGTACTTGGCGGTGCAATGATTGCAATGTTTGGTATGGTGATGGCTTCGGGGATTCGTCAACTGTCTGTCGTAGACTTCAGACGTACAGAAAACTCTCTTGTTGTAGCACTTTCTATTGGACTAGGTTTGGGTGTGTCGATTGCTCCGGAAGTTTTCTCCAATGTCCCACAAGGCGTTCGGATTCTTCTCGAAAATGGAATTGTCACAGGCGGTTTTGCTGCAGTTATTCTTAATATTATATTAAATGGCGCTAAAAAACCGCAAAATGTAGGATCAGAAGCAGAACAACGTGCAGAAAGTGTAGGATAAAAAAACAATGAATCTAGTATCTAAGCAGAAAAGACCGAGTAATGAATACTCGGTCTTTTCTAGAGATATGAGAAATTTATTTTTCAAGGCCCATAATGGCTTTTGGTTCAAGATATTCTTCAATACCATAGAGTCCCCACTCACGGCCAATTCCTGATTTTTTAAAGCCGCCAAACGGAGCTCCGAAATCTTGAGGTGCATTATTAACCGTAATTTGACCAGCTCGAATTCCTAATGCAACCTTTTGAAGTGCTTCCGAATCTTCACCGACTACATAGCCAGATAAGCCGAATTCAGTATCATTTGCGATCTCGATTGCTTCATCAAGTGTATCGTAATAAATGACACATGAAACAGGACCAAAGATCTCTTCTTGAGCAATGACCATATCATTTTTAACGTCAGTAAATACCGTTGGCTTAGCAAAATAACCTTTATCTAATCCTTCCGGCTTGCCAGTACCACCTGTTAGAAGTGTTGCACCTTCACTAATACCCTTTTCAATATATCCTTGTACGGTATCCCATTGTTTTTGAGAAACGAGTGGTCCAGTAAACACTTCGCCTTGTGGATCACCTACTGGGAATTTTTTCAGATTATTTAATACAGCTTCTTCAAATTGCTCTTTTAGTTTACGCGGAACGAGCACACGTGTACCTGCAGAACATACTTGCCCTGTATTCATAGCAATATTAGAAAGTGCTGCTTTTGCTGCTTTGTTCATATCAGCATCTTCTAACACAACAACCGGTGATTTACCGCCAAGTTCAAGTGCAACTTTCTTGATTGTCTTCGCTGCTTTCTCCATAACAGTTTGTCCAACACCATCTGAACCTGTAAAGGAAACAAAGTCAATGTCAGGATGTTCACTAATGCCATTACCAATGACACTTCCAGATCCATTCACTAAGTTAAACACGCCTTTAGGAAGTCCAGCTGCTTCGAAAACTTCAGCAAGCAGCATTGCTGCAAATGGTGTCATGGAAGCAGGTTTTAAAACTACTGTGCTTCCCGCTGCAAATGCACTTGCAATTTTAGTAACTGTTTGGTTTGTCGGGAAGTTCCATGGCGTAATTAAACCACTTACACCAATTGAATCTTTCACGATGGTCGTTTTTCCGCGTTTTTCAGTAAAAGAAAAATCTTTTAATTCCTTTGCAGCTTGCTTAAAGTGAGCGTAGCCCATATTATAATGAACATTTTTAGAAATTTTACGAGGAGAACCAAGCTCTTCTGTAATAATTTCAATTAGTTCATCTTTTCGTTTTGCATACTCCTCAGCAATTTTCTCTAGTAATTCAATACGATATTCTTTCGTAGTTTGAGAGAAAGAAGGAAAAGCTGCACGTGCTGCTTTTACTGCACGGTCTAAATCTTCCTTTGTTCCCGCACTAATATGACCAATCACTTCTTCTGTCGCAGGATTAATGACTTCCATTGTTTCTGAGCCAGTTGATTCAACCCACTCACCATTAATATAATGTTTAAGATAATCACGCATAGCGATAAAACTCCTTTTCTAAAAAGTAGTATTGGTTGAAGTATTCGTGCTTTTCATATTATATTTTTGTTACGATTAATAAATGTGGCAGATCATGACAGTTAATCGCTTTCATTTACCCCAACCAAATCATTCCTGTCTAAATCATATCAAAAATTTCAAATAACGCAATAAAAACGCAATAAATAATTTTATCATACATTTGGAAAATAATGTTACTTCTATTTTAAATATAGTACCCAAAAAATAGATTGATAGCATTTATTTCGGAATTAAACCCTAAATCCTATTTTTAAGCGTATTTTCATAAACATCATAGTCTTCCTCAGAAAACAGCACCATCGCTACTTCTTTAAATTTATTTTGGTTCAGGAAGTTCCCAATTTCCCTGAGGGCTACCCTTGCCGCTAGATGTACGGGAAATCGGTATACCCCTGTTGAGATAGATGGAAAAGATATACTTTTTAACCCTCTCTCTTTGGCAAGTTTTAAAGCATTTTTATAACAATTTGCTAAAAGCTTCTCTTCATCCTCATCTTGTTTCCATACGGGCCCCACCGTATGAATGACATATTTTGCAGGTAAGTGATAGCCGCTCGTAACAACTGCTTCCCCTGCAGGTAAGTAAGCTCCATGTAATGTATCCTGACGAATTCTTTTGCATTCCTCCAGAAAACCACCACCCGCCACACGATGAATTGCACCATCTACACCTCCACCACCTAAGAGCGAACCATTGGCAGCATTGACGATTGCGTCTGTTTGCTGTTTTGTGATATCTCCCATCAGCAACTCTACATAATTACCATTCATCTCCACTCGCATACGATCACCTCCGATCGATTTCAACCTATCAATCCATACATTACTGTAAAAAGTGACTCCCCCTTTCTTTTGGAGAGCCACTTTAGCTACCCTTCTAAAATCATATGTTTTGCATGTTCGATATCCGATGTTGGCTGATGACAAGAGAAGTTTTCACAAACATAAATCGTTGTTTTTTGATCGATTTGTTTATACGCTGCTGCAAATGGCGCTATACCTGAAAAATGATCTGCCTGATCCGATACAATTGCTGTAACATTTGGCAAAAACTTCTCGTGCAGCATTTCCAGGAGCTGTTTTCTTTCCGGCGCATCTGCCGCTCCTAGGACAACAACTTCTTTTGTCGGATTTTCAGTCAGCAATAAACTTTGCATGAAATAGGCACTAGCTAGGCCATACCCATCCAAATCCTTAAAAAAGGTATAATACATTTCTTCTACTTTATCAAGATATTTAAGTTCACCCGTTAAATATCCTAAACGCATGAGCATGACTGCAGCAACACTGTTGCCTGAGGGAAGTGCACCATCATAGATTTCCTTTTCCCGGGAAATTAATACCTCACTGTCATCTCCGCTGAAATAAAAACCCCCATCTGTTTCATCCCAGAATAAACCGATCATTTGATCAGCAAGCTCTTTACCTTTTCGCAAATAATCTATGCTAAAAGATGTGTTATACAGCTCAACGTATGCCCACAGCAAAAATGCGTAATCATCGATATAGGCATTGTACTTCGTCTCACCATCCCGATAACGGGCCATTAAACGCTTTCCATGATAAAGGTTTTCTTCAATAAATTGCATCGCTTCTTTTGCCGCCTTGATCGAATGATTATCTTTGAAAACCCTTCCTGCCTTTGCAAATGCTGCGATCATTAATCCATTCCAGCTTGTTAATATCTTGTCATCCACATGTGGATAAACTCTTTCTTCGCGGGCTTCTAGAAGCTTTTCTTGCGCATCTTTTAATTTTTGCCTTAATTTTTCCTCGGTCAGTTTATTTTTCTGAGCAATTTTCCTTAAATTGTTTCTTAACAAATTCGGGATGTTTTTTCCTTCAAAATTTCCATCCGGTGTAATGTCATAGACTTTTGTATATAATTCGCCAAGTTCTTCACCAAGTACACGGAAGATTTCTTCATAGCCCCATACGTAATATTTACCTTCTAC
Source organism: Virgibacillus alimentarius (assembly GCF_017874635.1). Lineage (NCBI taxonomy): Bacteria > Bacillati > Bacillota > Bacilli > Caryophanales > Bacillaceae > Virgibacillus > Virgibacillus alimentarius. Next base: position 10,150 of record NZ_JAGIKX010000025.1, on the reverse strand, counting down.
TCCTTCTGAATCGGCATCAATAGCGGAATAAAATGCATCCTCCGAACTTTTCATTTCTCTTAGAACAAAGGCAATAATCTCTTTACTTATTTTTTCATAAATCGGTTTCTTTGTAATCTGATAACACTCCGTATATGCCATTAGGAGCAGTGCATTGTCATAAAGCATTTTTTCAAAGTGCGGAACCAGCCATTCTTGATCTGTTGCATACCTTGCAAATCCGAATCCAACATGGTCGTAAATACCACCAGCAGCCATGGATTGTAATGTTACTTCAGCCATTTGCAGTGCACCACTTTTTCCTGTGAAATGATAATACCTGAGCAAAAAAAGAATATTTTGTGGCTGTGGAAATTTCGGCGCACTACCAAAGCCACCATTTGTATCATCAAAACTTTTCTTAAGCTGCTCATATGTTTCATCCACAGCTTCTTTCGTCAATCGTTCACCACTCTTTGATTGTACGGTCTGTTTCAAGGCAGCTGTCACACTGTCTGTCACTTCATCGATATGGTCTGGGTCGTTGACAAATCTAGCGTAAAGCTGTGTGAGTGCTTCTTTGATACCTGGCAGACCGTACTTACTTTCTTTTGGAAAATAGGTGCCCGCATAAAAAGGAATTTTATCCGGCGTCATAAATATCGTAAGTGGCCAGCCACCGTGACCTGTCATCATCTGACAGACTTTCATATATACAGCGTCAATATCCGGACGCTCTTCCCGGTCTACTTTGATGGAAATAAAGTTCTCATTTAAAATTGCTGCTACATCTTCGTCTTCAAATGATTCATGCGCCATCACATGACACCAATGGCAAGTCGAATAGCCAATGGAAAGAAAAATAGGCTTGTTTTCCTGCTTTGCTTTTTGAAATGCTTCTGTACTCCAAGCGTACCAATCGACAGGATTGTAGGCATGCTGAAGCAGATATGGAGATTTTTCGTTGATTAATCGATTGGGCGCATTTTGATTAGCCGGCATATGATCACTCCCTCATCTTTACTTTATATAATTATCGTACCCAATTGAGCAGGTGGGATACAAATCCTTGGGCTTATGTTGATTAGAAACAGGGACGAACTTCGTGCTAGGGAGTCCATTCATAGGTGGGTGAAGCTAAGTAATAGACGGGTCTGCAAATGCATATGCACCTGCGTAAGGTAAAGTTGATGGGTGATATGGAAGTAACTTGGGTGGGTTTAGATGGAGATTGCGCGAGTGGCAGGCGTTATTGCTCGACTTTGCATGAGGGTTGCGCGAGTGTCTTCCCCTATTGCACGACCGCCCATGGATATTGCACAAGTCGCTCTCCTTATTGCGCGTCTTCACCCGGGCACCGCGCGAGTGGATGTATATCCCAATATCACACCGTATACCTGTTAGTCTCCATTATCTACAAATATGGTCAACACTTTTGCTCCCTGATTATCAACGGGGATAAATAAGTGGGTATTCGTTCCTTTAAAATAGGCTGTGTCTCCTGTTTCCATATAATGTTTTTGACCATCGTAATGAAGATAAATGGATCCTTCCAAAATATAAATAAATTCATCTTGTGAATGGGTATATGGATCATGCCGTAAATTGGTGTCTTTTGGTGTAACATGTACAATGGTTGGTTCAATGCTGGAAAACTTGGATCTGTTTGCGAGCAATTCATATGTATAACCCATGTTCTCATTGCCTAAGCTAATCTGTCTTTTTGATTGCGGCAAGATCATAATATCTGTTTCTGGATTATCATCGAGCACCCAGGAGAGCTGGATATCAAGTGCGTCACTGATTTTTGATAATGTGGCGACAGCTGATGATGTTTGGCCGTTTTCTATTTTTGATAACAAGCTTTTGGAAATACCGCATTGATCCGCTACTTGCTGTTGTGTTTTCTTCTTTCGGAGACGTACTTGTTTTATTTTTTTACCGATACTATCTAGTTTAATGGTGCTTCTCCCCTTTCATCCTTGTGGCATTGCTTAAACATACAGGTTCTGTTTTTATTTTATTTAAAATCGGGTATAATGAATACAGAAACGCACATAGGATAGTAAATGACCGTTGGCGAAATTGCACCAACGGCCAAGTACAATAACCCTTAAAGGGGCGGCTCGCGTTTTAAGAGGGAAAATAACCACTCTAACTGCTTACCCGGCTTATAGAGTGGTTATTTTTTAGTTTGCGACAGTATTGTCACGACCAATGTCCCGAATGAGATCATCAGGAAAAGCGTTTCAAATACTGTCATGAGGCATCACCCCCTTTTCAGAAAGGGAGCGAGCCACCACCCGTAAAGCCTTATTGTACATTTCTTATGTTAACAGAAAAGTGAAACAAGAAACAGAGGAATCCATTTCCGGGTTTGTGTCAAGCTTTTCTCGGTACCCTTATAATACCAATATTTCTGGCGCTTTTTTTTACACTTTCCAACTGCCGCGCGATTGTCATCACTTGGTAGCCTGGCATTTTGAGTTACGTTCTATAAACCAAGAACCTAACACAAAATGTCAAGGGGATTAACTAAAGCTCTTAGCTAGTTTTCCAATGGCGGGTGAGAAAGATGCATACACGGCAATCGAACCTTGTTTCGCGCCGATGGACGGACGAATGGTTGATGTAGATAAGCGGACATTCGAACCACCTTTTTAATCTCTCTCTGCTTTCTTGCGCTTCGATTTCTCTAGCGCTTGTTCCATAGATATTGTTACAAATGCCATCTTAGATAAGCTAAATATCATGGAATTCTCAAGTGATTTTGTATATGAAGAACATTAGGAGGCTTGTTTCATTAAGAGTTAACTTTTCTTGATTGATTTTATCGCATAACCAATTCGTCGTATACATATAAAAGTAGTTAATCTGTTATTTAAGCCAAATTCCGTTACATTCGGGTCTTTGGCTTTTTTATATTTAATTTCACTTAATATACAACTTATTTCTTTTAAATTTCCTGTATTACCTTGCCCTAGATTCGCTGGTACTACCCCTACTTAATAGTAATCATACTAATAATGGACGAACCTTGCTTTAAAAATAATCGATAAATAATCCTCATCTATGTAAAGGTGGGGATTATTTGCTGCTTAAAATAGCGTAGAAATTCCTACAATTATCCATTCACCAAAAATTTATAAAATAATAAGTCAGCGAATTAACTATATCCATTACTGTAATGTATTAACTTTACAATTTTTTTACATTGGTTTCATATGAGGTTAATAAACTAGTTTTATAATAAAACCAATGAAAACAATAAAAAACCAATATAAACAACATAAGGTGGTATGAGGAATGGAAACTTTCAGAAAGAAAAGACTTGCTACGGTACTATTAGGTGCAAGTATGTTCGCGTTGGTGGCTTGTGGTTCAGAGGAAACAACCAATGGTTCGTCGATTGAAGATCCGAATGCTTTATCTTTAGAAAAAATTGAAGAGAAAGCAAAAGAAGAAGGTGAAGTAAATAGTGTTGGCATGCCAGATACATGGGCGAACTGGGAAGAAACATGGAAGGAAATTACGGATGAACATGGAATCAAACATACCGATACCGATATGTCGAGTGCCGAGGAAATTTCTAAGATGGAATCGGAAGGAGAAAACGCAACGGCTGATATTGGAGATGTTGGCATTTCCTTTGGCCCGATTGTAGAAGAAAAAGATATTACATTACCATATAAAACTTCCTATTGGGATGAGATTCCCGATTGGGCAAAAGATGATGATGGGGATTGGGTTGTTGGATATCAAGGAACAATTGCTTTTATAACCGATAAAGAACAAGTGAAAAATACACCAACATCATGGAAAGATTTGCTTGAAGGAGATTATCTAGTCAATATTGGCGATGTTCAAACAGGTACGCAAGATCAGATGGCAGTGCTAGCTGCGACGATTGCCTTCGGTGGAGATGAAACGAATTTACAGCCGGGACTTGATTTTTTTGCTGAAATAGCGAAACAAGGAAGATTAAGTACAGCCAAAAGTAACAATGTTGCTGGGATGGAAAAGGGAGAAATGGAGGTTGGCATTATGTGGGATTTTAATGCTTTAGGGTATGCAGATGAGGTAGATCGTGAACAATTTGAGGTTACTATACCGGAAGAAGGCTCTGTCGTCAGTGGCTATGCGACGATTATTAATAAATATTCGAAGCATCCCCACGCAGCAATGTTAGCAAGAGAATTCATTTTGAGTGATGAAGGACAAATTAATCTTGCTAAAGGTTATGCTCGTCCTATTCGCGATTCTGTTGAACTGCCGAAAGAAGTAGAAGAGAATATGGTTCCCAAAGAACAGTATGCGAATGCTGTGCCAGTAAGTGACCATGAAGCATGGGAAGAAACGGCAAAAGAATTACCAAAATTATGGCAAAGTGAGGTTCTTGTTCATGTCAAATAAGCTGATCGTTGTTGTTATTGATGGAATGCGTTATGACTTAGCAGTTGAAAATTTAGGATATATCGAGCATTTAGTTGATATCGGAAAGGCAATGAGCTGCCAAATAAAATCAGAATTGCCAAGTCTTTCCCGACCACTATATGAGGTGCTGTTAACAGGAACTCCAAGCTCTGTTAATGGAATTACATCCAATGGTTCCATCCAGTTATCGAAACAGGAGAGTCTTTTTCATTTAACGAAGAAACATGGATTAATCAACGCAACAGCTTCCTATTATTGGGTTAGTGAATTATATCATCGTGCTCCTTTTCATTTTTTAGAGGACCGTGAGCAGAGAAATCCAGAAAACGTCATTCAGTATGGGAAATTTTACTGGGAAGATCATTATCCGGACGGTCATTTATTAATGGATGGAGAAGTTTTGAGACAGCAAGTAAATCCTGATTTTTTATACATTCATTCGATGAACGTGGATGATGCAGGGCATAAGTATGGAAGTAATTCAAAGGAATATCGTGAAAAAATTTTGCAAGTGGATAATTATTTATCCGAGCTTATCCCAATTTGGCAAGCAGCAGGATATCAAATTGTTGTTACAGCTGATCACGGAATGTCGGAATGGGGGCTTCATGGTGGAACAACAGATGTAGAACGAATGGTACCTATATATGTACTTAGTGAACATGTTCAAAAGGGAAGGTTTGATCATGTTATTCCACAATTAGCATTTGCACCATTCATGTGTCAATTATTAGATATTCCAGTGTCTGAAGTGATGCAGGAGTTGCCTGAATTGGTGACAGCACTGCTGGCGAAGAAATAGTGGTCGCCTATTTCTTCTGGAAAATAAGGGAGGTATTTTCATTGTCTCGTTCAAAGGTTTATGCGTTACTTGGGCTGCTCCCGTTCGCCATATTAATTACCGGATTTTTACTGGCTCCACTTGTCAATATGATTTATCAAAGTTTCCAATCTAATGAAGGAACATTTAGTTTAGAACAATATATAAATATTTTCAGTGATCCCTTTTATCTGCAAGCCATCAAGAATAGCTTAATGATTTCCATTATTTCGGCAACGGTAGCAATTGTCATTGCAGCTATTGGAGGATATTCGATATCAAGGCTGTCTAATCGCGAAAATAAAGTAATGGTTATGATTACCAATATGACATCATACTTTGAAGGAATTCCATTAGCTTTCTCGTTTATCATCCTGTTAGGGAATAATGGATTATTTACGTTACTCTTTTCACAGCTTGGTCTAGATATTTTTAGTCAGTTCAATTTGTATTCTTGGATCGGGTTGATTGTCGTGTATATTTATTTCCAAATTCCATTTGCGATTATGCTTTTATTACCAACCTATCAAGGGTTAAAAATGGAATGGCGCTATGCTTCCAATCTGCTCGGAGGCAATTCCTTTTCCTATTGGGTTCATATTGGCATTCCAATTTTACTGCCTGGAATTATTGGGACGTATACGATTCTTTTAGCCAATTCATTAGGAGCTTATGCAACGGCTTATGCTTTGGTCGGTTCAACCTATAATTTACTGCCATTGCAAATTGGTTCATTGATTGCAGGAGATGTATTTTTACAGCCTCATTTAGCTAGTGCATTAGGTGTCGTATTGGCATTAATTATGATTGTTGCACTTTGGATTAATGGACGGGTCATGCGCAAGATTAGGAGGGATTTGGATTGATTGGGAAACGGAAACATTTATTTATTGTTATTTTATTATCTATTTATCTTTTGCTTCCATTATTAGGAACATTGCTATATTCATTAGCGGATAAATGGAGTGATAGCATCCTTCCGGAATCATGGACATTCTCATGGTATGTGATGTTGTTTCAAGATACTCGCTTTTTAGAAGCATTATCTCGTTCGATCTTTGTCATTGCTTCGTCCGTTCTAATAAGTTTAGTTGTGATGCTACTTGCCATGTTTGTAGTCGTCATTTATTTTCCAAGCAAAGAAAAATATCTTAAATTGGTTTCCATGATTCCTTATGGTGTTCCAGCAATTGTTTCTGCTATTGGATTATTAAACGTTTATTCTTCAAGTAGCATATCTATTGTTGGTACTCCGTGGATTTTAATCGGTTCGTATGCGATTATCATTATGCCATTTGTTTATCAAGGTATTCGCAATAGTCTTTATACAGTAAATGCGGTGGAACTCATCCACGCAGCTGAATTGTTAGGTGCAACGAAGATAAAGGCGGTTATCTCTGTCGTGCTTCCGAATATCATGAAAGGAATTCTCGCTGCGGCACTTCTTTCCATCGCTATGTTATTTGGTGAATTTGCTTTAGCCAATTTATTAGTTGGTGGGCAGTATGAAACACTGCAAATCTATTTATATCAGAAGTTCAGCAAAAATGGCCATTTAACAAGTGCCATCGTTATTTCGTACTATATCATTATTATGGTCGTAACTGGATTACTCATTCAATTTCAGCAACCAGGGATAAAAAAATTCCATTTCGCAAAATTACGTATCCCTAGGTTTCATAAAAGTCAGATTCAAAAAAAGAGAGTAGAAGGTGACATCCGATGAGTTATGTAAATGTAGCATCCGTAAAAAAACAATATGGAAATAAGACTGTTTTAAATAATATTTCATTTACAATTAAAAAAGGTGAATTTGTCACGTTGCTAGGGCAAAGTGGGTGTGGAAAAAGTACATTATTACGCGCAATTGCTGGAATTATTGATATCGATGACGGGTTCATTTCGGTCAACGACAAGGATATCACACACTTGCCATCGAGAAAACGAGAGATTGGAATGGTCTTTCAATCCTATGCGTTATTTCCAAATATGACAGTTTCCCAAAATATCGCCTATGGGCTGAAAATGAAAAAGATCGGAAATAAGAAAAAAGATATGAATCAAATGATTGAAATCATGGGATTAAACGGGCTAGAAAATCACTATCCACATGAACTATCAGGTGGGCAACAACAACGAGTGGCACTTGCACGGGCATTAATTTTAAAGCCCAAAATTTTATTATTGGATGAGCCATTAAGTGCCCTCGATGCAAAAATTCGTAAAACATTACAGGAAGAAATTAAACGCATCCAAAGAGAGATGAACATAACGACTATTTTTGTAACACATGACCAAAAAGAAGCGATGATGTTAAGTGATCGAATCTATGTGATGAACAAAGGTGTTATTGAGCAAGCTGGTACACCAGAGATGATTTACACAAGTCCAAAAAATAAATTTGTTGCTGGGTTTATTGGGTCTTATAATATTTTAACGAATTCGGAATGGAAACAATGTATAAATGAAAATTTTGATATTAGCACAGCCAACATCGCAATTCGTCCGGAAAGGATAACCATGAGTGCAAAGGACGCAGAAAATTTCGATCATACGGGGAATTTCACACTGGGAGGAAGAATTCGCACGAAAACGATTATGGGGAGTTTAGTTCGTTATCAAGTTGATGTAAAGGCAAAACGTATTCAAGTAGAGCAATTGTTTCAGGATGGGGAATACTTTGAAGAAGGAGATACGGTTAAACTATTAATCCCAAAAAAAGCTTGTATTACATTCGATTAAAAGGTGAGAGATGAATATGGAGACATTTCCTGAAGAGAGAAAACGATGTATTTTGAATAAATTAAAAACGTCACAAAAAGTAAAGGTCTCGGAGCTATCTGAAAAGTTCCATATATCGATGGAAACCGTACGCCGTGATTTAGCTGTATTAGAAAATGAAGGGCTAGTCAAACGGGTTTATGGCGGGGCAGTAAGCGGAACTTTTCACCACGGGGAGCCACCATTACTAAGTAGAAAAAAAGTAATGGAGGAAGAGAAAAAACGAATTGGAAAACAATCAGTACAGTTGATTCAAGATGGGTCTACGATCGTGATTGATGTAGGGACAACCGTTCTTGAATTAGCTAAGGAAATCAAATATAAAAATGATATTACGATTCTAACGAACTCACTGCCAGTCGCTAATTTGCTTTTGAAAGGATTGAAACATCAATTTTTTTCTGGTGAAGTTATTTTGCTTGGAGGCCAATTAAATCCAAAACAGCATTCCATATCAGGAAAATTAACAGAAATAGTATTGGAACAATTTAATATTGATCAGGCTTTTATTTCTGTTGGTGGAATTTCATTGCAAAATGGCTTAAGTGATTTTGATTTTAATGAATCAATGATTTCTAAAACGATGATTCGTGTTTCAAAGGAAATTATTGTGTTAGCAGATTCTTCGAAATTAGGAGTAGATGCTTTCTGTAAATTTGGTTCCTTAAACGATGTAGATGCTATTGTATCTGATGTTCCATTACCAGATTCGTGGCAAGAGAATGCATTAGTGAAAAATATAGATTGGATTTTAGCAAAATAAAGGAAGGATATCATGACTATAGATTATCATGTTCATTTAGAAGAAGGACCTTATTCAACAAACTGGATTGCCCGCAGTGCGAAGGCACTGGAATTCTTCTCACAGGATCGGGCTCATTCTTTTACATGGATGCAAGACTTACTAGAAAAATTAAATAATAGAGTAAAAGAAGGGTGCTATTCGGAAAGATGGCTTGATCTTTATTTAGAAAGAGCAAAACAGCTTGGGTTAAAGGAAGTAGGGATCGTGGATCATTTATATCGTTTTCATGATGCGCTCGATTATTATAAAAAACATATGTATCTAAAAACAGACAAATTAGGAAAAATGCAAATAAAATGGCTCAATCAAATCGCTGTTATGCCATCGATGGATCAATTTATTGCATTCATTCAATCGCAAAAGGAAAAATGGGCAAACCAAGGTGTTCATTTGAAACTTGGAATCGAAGCGGATTTTTTCCCGAATGGGGAGGAAGAGTTGAGTAAATTAATTACTGACAAACCATGGGACTATGTTATTGGATCTGTACATTTTGTAAAAGGCTGGGGTTTTGATAATCCAGATGCTGCTTATTTGTTTAAAAAAGAAAATTTGATGGATTTATACAAACTACATACTTCCTATGTTTGCCAATCGATTGAATCGCAACTATTTGATATCGTCGCACACCTAGATAATTTGAAAGTTTTCTCTTATAGACCAGACGAGCAACTGCTTAAGGATTATTATGAAACGGTTGCTTCCACATTAAAGAATAATAATGTAGCATCTGAGGTGAATACGGGGTTATCTTATCGTTACCCGATCAAAGAATCTTGTCCAAGCTTGATTTATCTTCAAACACTAGCGAACTATCATATTCCAATGACACTATCATCGGATGCCCATTATCCAGATGATTTAGGAACCAACCTTGATCAAGCGAAGGGCCAACTGAAAAAATATGGGTATGAAAATATCGTTGCCTTTTCCAACAGGAAACGGTATAACATACCTATTGTTTAAGCAAATAACCGATCCGCAAATCCTCTTGGTCCATATATCTGAACAAGCCAAAGTCTTCAAAATTAATTAACAAAAAAGTATCGATAACTGTGTAAGTGAGAGTGTGTACAGCTTTTACTTCGCAGTTTCGTTTTTAATTGGTAGAATAGCAGTTGGTAGTACATGCTTGAATTTGTTTCCAAAAATCCGCAGTTGGTTGGGTTGTCGTAATCGCTATCGGGTTACGTAGGGATACGCGCTTTCCACTCTTATCCCAGCCTTCATAAAGGATGGATAGGCTACACTTAATTAGACAGATTCGTTAAGGTCATATAAACTTGGTTCAAGAAAAGTCGGAGGAGAATCAAAAATGGCCAACAAAAGAA
>NZ_JAGIKX010000024.1:0-47944 GCF_017874635.1 Virgibacillus alimentarius | reverse complement strand
GTGAAGGGTAACGGAGTTACGCTCAAAGTGTTATTAGGTAGATTGAAAATAATTAATAAGAAAATATTTAAGACTAAACATATTATACGAGGGGGTATACATAATGGTGAAAATGAGGAATTTATTTTTATTTATGTCATTATTTTTTATGTTAGCTCTAGTTGCATGCAGTTCACCTGAAGCGGATGAAGTACTGGATTATCATAATAGCTTAGTTGATGATGTACAGCCTAAACTTGAGGAGATACAAACTTTAGGTCAAGAAGTATTAAGTATGAATTCGCAAGAGGATGCTTTGGAAAAACAAAAGAATGAAGTGATTCCACTATTGGATGAGGTGAAAGATTATATTGAATCCAAAGAGCCTGAGCATGACATTACAAAAGAGTATCATCAACTCAAAGTTGACTGGATTAATGCTTTAAGGGAATCTGTCCAGTTAGAACAAGAAGCATTCGAAGGATTGTTCGACGGTTCTTTAACAGAAGAGGAAGCCAATGAAGTACTGGCAAAATCTGAAGAAAAAACACAGGAATCACTAGAAATAGATGAAAAGGCACAAAAAAAATGGGAAGATATAAAAGAAGAATATAAATTTGAGGATATAGAAGAGGAAGAATAATTAATTTCCTTTACTATAACTTTATAAAACTACAGGGTCTTCTGTAGTTTTTTAGTGAGTTTTATTATGTAAGCCCCTTTCCCTTTTCATTGGAACATGTAATAATGAAGAAAACAGATGATGGGATGAAATCATGATAAACGTGGTTAAAATTAAGGTTCAATCAAAATACGTAACGAAGTATAAGAATGGATATCCATTGGTACATAGAGATATGATTGTTGATGATCATTTGCTAAAAAAAGAAGGCAGTATTTTCTATTTAGTAGACCAGCACCAGCAATTTATTGCAAAGGCTTATTATGGAAAGCAAAATAAAGGAATCGGCTGGATTTTATCAAGGAAAAAAGAAGAAAAAATTGATTTTAACTTTTTCAAGGAAAAAATCAATGCAGCAATTCAGAAGAGGAAACATCTATTTAATGATCAGAACACAAATGCTTTTCGAGTTTTCAATGGCGAAGGAGACGGTATTGGCGGATTGACCATTGACTATTTCGATGGCTTTTACTTAATTAATTGGTACAGTCAAGGAATTTTTTCATTTAAAGATGACGTTATACGGACATTGGATGAGCTAGCGAATTACACTGGCATCTATCAGAAAAAAAGGTTTAATACGGAAGGCCAGTATATCGATGATGATGATTTTGTGAAGGGAAAGCGCGGGGAGTTTCCTATCATTGTAAAAGAGAATGGAATGAATTATGCCGTTTATTTAAACGATGGTGCCATGGTAGGTATTTTCTTAGATCAACGTGAAGTCAGAAAAGCGATTAGGGATCAATATTCGAAAGATAAACATGTGTTAAATACTTTTTCTTATACAGGCGCTTTTTCCGTAGCAGCCGCTATAGGTGGAGCAGCAAAAACGACAAGTGTGGATTTAGCAAAACGAAGTAAAAGTAAAACAATTGAACATTTTAGTGTCAATGGAATTGACTATGAACAACAAGATATTATTGTGATGGATGTTTTTGATTACTTTAAATACGCTAATCGTAAAAAATTAAAATTTGATTTAGTTATACTGGACCCTCCGAGTTTTGCACGTTCAAAGAAACACACATTTCGAGCAGCGAAGGATTATACGAAATTGGTAAAGGATACAATTACAATTACGGAGAAAAACGGTATAATTGCCGCTTCAACAAATAATGCGACGTTCGGGATGAAAAAATTTAAAGGATTTATTGACAGGGCTTTTAAAGAAACTGGGGACAAATATGAAATTCTTAGAGAATATACATTACCTAGTGATTTCAAGGTATTGGATGGTTTTTTACAAGGAAATTACCTGAAAGTTGTCATTGTAAAGAAACAAACCTGAAAATAGGTAAAGGAGGTGTTTACATGGGAGTTTGTAATATTGACCATTCCCTTGAGGATGTACAAAAAAAGCTCAAGGGCCAAGAATCATTTTTACCAGATGATTTGGCTCGTAAGGTTCATCAATTTTTAGAAAATGAACAATCCCAGGAAAACTTAAATGAATTATTTCACCTTTTAAAGAAATACGATCTGGCTTCAAAACTTGAAAGGGAAGAAAGAGATAAGAAACTAGCAGTCTTAATTAGTTAGAAATGGATAAAATTCCCTGCTCCTTTATATAAAGCAGGGAATTTTTTAATTTGGAATAACAAGTGAGTTCCTGTTACTATTTTCAAGCACCTGTGGTGGTAGTGTTGGCTTTTTATTTTTTTGTTGCTTGCGTCATTTGATGCCAGATGGAACCTTTGGCTTCTTCCCCGCCTTCAATACGGGCTAGAGCCATTTTCACTTGCATGCGTACCTCAAATTCCGGGTCATCCATTGCCTGACGTAATGCTGGTATAGCAGTTTCATCACCGATTTCATACAGAAACATAGCAGCCCTCCAGCGAACAATCCGACTGGAATCTGACAATGCCTTGATCATTTCCGGGATAGCTTCTTTAAAGCCTAAATCAGAAAGGCAATCGCCCGCAGTACGCCGCACGTTAATCGCATTGTCTTTTAATGCTTTATACAAATAAGGCAGTACTTCAGGTTCTTCAATCATACCAAGGAATGCAGTGGCAAGCCGGCGTATGGATGCCTTTTCGTCATCTAAAGCCTTATTAAGAACATCTAAGTCATCGATCATTGGATCCATTCGGTCAAGTGCTGCGTAACGTTCTTTCCAGTTAGGACTGTCAAGCATTTCGGGTGTAACTTTTACACGTGAATTGGAGGTGGGCGGTGTTTCCCCATCTTTGGTAAAGGCAAGTTGAACAAGTTCGTCCAGTCTTTCTGTGTTATAGCTTGCTGTTAGTTCCTCAACAACCTCTTCTCCAATTTCTTTTATTTCCCCATAACGTGGGTTCTGTTCGACCCATTTTCTTTCCATGAGCATATTGTCTGTAGCTTCAGATGCCTTCATAGAAGCATTTGTGAATGATTCAGGCAATCCAAATCGTTGTTCTGTTTCTCCCTCTTGCAACTTTACTTGCATCGGGATATTTCGAAACATTTGGATAAATACCTTTATTTCACCAAAAGAGTCAGCTGTCGAAGTGCCGCCTGCATGAAATGTATCCGTCATATCTTCTGAAGATCCTAAGACATCTCGCACTTGCGGGAGAATGTCTTCCCATCTAACACGCGGGTTACGCTGCAGCGTAATAAAGTCCATTACTTGGTAAAGACCTTTCACACCTTCAATTGCAAACAGGTCTTTGATATATGGAGGAGCATCGTTTAGCTCATCACCAAGTTGGAAGTTTTGACTTTTCCCATCAGCTAATGTTTCATCGACATTTATTTTCATAGAGTGTGGGCTTGGTGTTGGTTCAATTGAGGTAATTTTCATGTTAAGACCTCCTTAAAAATCCTTGTTATACCTTTGATTTTACCAAAGCAATGGTTGATTATCCATCATTGAAGTTCCATCCTGCATCTAGGGAAATATTATTATATAATGATAGAAAGTGATAGAGAGTTATTTTTAATGGAGGTGCATAAAAATTACAAGTATAAGCTTGGTACGACATGGTGAAACGGACTGGAATGCTTTAGAAGTCGTACAGGGGCAAATGGATACCCCTCTAAATGAGAGGGGAATAGAACAAGCCAAGGAATGTGCTAATCAGCTGGTGAAAACGAAGTATGATGTACTGATAACAAGTCCTTTGCAACGGGCAAAGCAGACAGCGAATATTATCAATGAAAAGCTCCAAATTCCGCTCATTGAAATGGAAGCATTTGTAGAAAGGTATTACGGGGAAGCACAGGGTATGACAAAAAGAGAGCGACAGGCAAAATATCCAGATAAAGATTATCCTAATCAGGAAACACGGGGAGCCCTTCGGAAACGCGTAATGGCTGGTCTGAATGAGATCATCGAGAACAATCAGGGTAAGCATATCCTGCTTGTCGCACATGGAGCTGTAATTAACACGATCTTAGCCACCATATCAAATGGAAAGATAGGTTCAGGGAAAACAAAACTAATTAATGCTTGTATTAGTAATATTACCTTTAACCAAGTGGAATGGAGGATTCAAGACTACAATATTGTTTCTCATCTTTCCGCATATTGCGAAAGAAGTGAATAGAGATTTGTTACTTAAGGTTTCTAATGAAATTTTTAATCATATTGTTGTATTCCGTTATCTCTTTTTCATTCATGTGATCCGGCTGTTTCGGAATAATTAATCCTTCTAAATCTGTTACATATAAAAAGTAATGTTTATTATCTTCGCTTACCTTTTCAAATTGATTCCAATTAAAATGGGAGGTAGAATGTTTTGTTTCTCTATCTATTCCATTCTCGGAAAAAGTCATTTGACAGGGGCCAAGTATATGTGAATAATCATTGTTTTGCAGTTTATTCTTTAATTTACGAAAAGTCATAGATTTATATAAATATGGAAATAGAAAAAAATAGATCATAGCTATTATTAGAATAAATATGGCCGATAATAAAGAAGTCTTTACAAGCAATAGCATTCCAAGGAGAATGATGATGGTTGTAATCCATTTAAAGTATTTAGCTTTTATATCATGTGTGCGCGAATTATTAATAACATCTTCTTGAAAGGCTAATAGGTCATCAAATTCAAGATTAAAGTTTACGTTCATTATGATAAGCTCCCTTTTACATAAATCATTTTCCACAATAAAATATTACTTGAAAACTATTTTTTATTCAACGTATTTCATCTAGTTGACAATTAGGTGTTATCATGATTAAGTTAAGATATAACGCATAATTAAATAGGAAAGTCCACTAGGGGTGCCACATGGCTGAGATAAGGTAAAATCCTCAACCCTTCGAACCTGATCTAGTTCAAACTAGCGTAGGAAAGTGGAGAACGGTTATAGTATATGAAAACAGCTATACCTTTGTATACGTATATCAAGCCACTCCAATTTCCTGGTGTGGTTTTTATTATGAAATTACCTTATCTCCATTTTTCCTTCATAGGGATTTTCCATGAAAAGGGGTTAATAAACGATGAAATATGCAACTTCTTCTGCACTTACGATTGCTGGTACGGATCCAACTGGTGGTGCAGGGATTCAAGCAGATTTAAAATCATTTCAGGAGCGAGAAGTTTATGGCATGAGCGTTGTTACGTCGGTCGTAGCACAAAATACATTAGGCGTTCAATCTATCGAACATCTATCTGTTTCATTTATAGAGAAGCAACTTGAAAGTGTTTTTAATGATATTGTACCAGACGTTGTGAAAACAGGGATGATCGCCACACCTGAAATGATGGAAGTAGTTAGTCATGCAATCAAATCTAACCATGTTCCATATGTTCTTGATCCAGTCATGGTTGCTAAAAGTGGAGATCATTTGATGGATAAAGAATCAAGACAGACGATCCGTGAAGCATTAGTTCCGTTGTCTACTGTTATTACGCCAAATATACCAGAGGCAGAAGAACTATTGGAAGTGTCTATTCAATCAACCGAGGATGCAGAAATTGCTGCCAAGCGAATAGTCGAGGAGTTAGGAGCACAATCTGCTATTGTGAAGGGCGGTCACTTTGCTGGAGATGCGATTGATATATTATTTGATGGGAAGAAAATTTACAAATTCCCGACAGAACGAATTAATACAAAGCATACACATGGAACAGGATGTACGTATTCCGCAGTCATTGCAGCAGAAATAGCAAAAGGAAAATCAATTTATGAATCTGTTGCGATCGCTAAGCAATTTATAACTGACGCCATTCGATTCAGTTTAGAAATAGGCAGGGGGAACGGACCGACAAACCACTGGGGTTATCGTTTGCAGGGAGTTCCGGAAAATAAAACGAAAGAGGCTAATTAATGGACTACATCACAGCAATAAGAAAACAAAAACCATTGATCCATAATATTACGAATATCGTTGTTGCAAATTTTTCAGCAAATGGATTATTAGCAATAGGTGCATCGCCTGTAATGGCAAATGCTCCTGAAGAAGTGGAAGAGATGGTAAGCCATGCTAATGCGCTGGTGTTAAATATTGGAACGTGTACACAAACTCAAGTGAGAGCCATGCTTCTTGCTGGGAAAACTGCTAATGATCAAGGGATTCCTGTTATATTAGACCCAGTTGGAGTCGGGGCAACAAGTTTCAGAAAACAAGCAGTAAAGCAAATTTTGGGTGAAATTAATGTATCTGTTATTCGCGGAAACACAGGGGAAATAGCTATCTTAGGGGAAGTCGGATCAGAAATGAAAGGTGTCGATGCATCAACAGATCATATCAATCCCAATATACCGAAGCAAGTTTCAAGAAGATATGGTTCAATCGTTATTACGACAGGAGAAACTGACGTTATTACGGATGGTGAAAGATATTCATTATGTAAAAATGGTGTACCCATGCTGCCAAAGGTTACTGGATCTGGCTGTTTACTGACTGCTATCATTGGAGCTTTTGTTAGTGTAGCTGATGATAGGTATCATGCGTCTGTAAACGCAGTTAGCAGTTATGGAGCAGCATCAGAAATTGCTATGGAAACAGTGAGTGGCCCAGGAGCTTTCTCAGCTGCTTTAATGGATAGCCTTTATAATTTAACAAATCAGGATGTTACGAAACGAAAAAGAATACAAATGTTCACAGCTCAGGAGGATTAACCTTTTATGATCAATGAAAAAGATCTTCTACTCTATTTTATAATGGGAAGTGACAATACAAAGCGCAATCCTTCCCAAGTATTACAGGAAGCCATCGATGGCGGAGTTACCATTTTTCAGTATCGGGAAAAAGGACTTCATGTAAAAAAAGGCGAAGATAAAATTCAGCTTGGAAAACAGCTAAGGAAGATATGTCAAGAAAAGGGAGTTCCATTTATTGTTAATGACGATATCGATTTGGCTATCCAGCTTGGTGCTGATGGAGTTCATCTGGGACAAGGAGACGAACCAATTAAAGAGGCTAGAGAAAAACTTCCAAATAATTTTCCGATTGGTATTTCTGTATCAACTATAGAAGAAGCAGTACTAGCTGAGCAGCAAGGAGCTAGTTACCTCGGAGTAGGCCCAATTTTTGAAACGGCAACAAAACCAGGTAAAAAGCCTATTGGAATTCAGACGATTAGAGATATTACGGAGAAAGTTAACATTCCAATTGTAGCTATTGGCGGGGTAAAAAAATCCAATGCTATGCAAATAAAAAAAGCAGGAGCGGCAGGTATATCAGTGATCACGGCAATTAGTCAAGCAGGGGACGCTGAGCAAGCTGCAAGAGAACTGCGAGAACAATTAGACAAGGTGCAGTAAATATTGTCGATATTTCCCGGGAAATATCACATTTTGCGGAAAAAGGGGAATACAATGTGAATCGAACAAGACTAATTACAACAATGGCAGTTTTCGTTGCTATAGCGACAATCGGTTCCCAATTACTCTGGTTTCCTGCAGGGGTTGCAAAGGCATATCCAGTACAGCATGCGATCAATGTTATGGTGGCAATACTATTAGGACCAGTTCCAGCTGTTATAATCGCTTTTGTGACGGGGTTGATTCGTAATATGCTTGGACTAGGAACAATCATTGCTTTTCCGGGGGGGATGATTGGTGCCTTCTTAGCTGGTATTTTCTATAAACATTTTGGCAAAAAAATAATGGCTGTGATTGGAGAAATTGTTGGAACAGGGCTGATTGGTTCCTTGTTTGCAGTCCCGTACGCGAATATATTAATGGGAAGTTCGATGGGAGCCATGGTGTTTATGCCTTCATTTTTAGTAAGTAGTATTTCTGGTGCCTTTATTGGTTATTTTATAGTAAAGCGAGTGAAACAAACAAATCATTTCCAATATTATGCAAATAATGGAAAAAAAGAAGGCAGGCATTTTGGTTAGGAACACCACCATTATGTAGGGCGAGGGTCCAAGGGTGGCATTACGTGATATAAAGATGCGGGGCAATCGTTTTTGCAAAGAAAAGAGTATAAGGTTCATGAAAAGTGCCAATAAAAGGATTAGAAATGGAACTTTGCGCTTGTTATTAAATTTCACTTGGATAACGTTTGTAAATGGATTTATGAAAAAGCACCTTGAAAATGATCAAGGTGCAAATTCATTCATACGGGAAGTACGCCATGTTTTCTCTTTGTAAATTCTACATTTTTTGATTCATAAGCTTTAAAACGCTTTCCTAATTCCCCTCTTAACTGATCTGGTTCTACAATTTGATCGACAACCATTTCAGATGCTAAACGATAAACGTCAATATCATCACGATATTCTTCTTGTTTTTCCTTTATAAACCTTTGTCTTTCTTCTCCTTCTAATGATGCTATTTTATTTGCATACACTGCATTTACCGCTGCTTCCGGTCCCATCACAGCAATTTGTGCTGTTGGCAATGCTAAAACAGCGTCTGGTTCAAATGCAGGTCCAGCCATTGCATAAAGACCAGCCCCATAAGCTTTTCTAACGATTACTGAAATTTTTGGAACCGTAGCTTCACTCATAGATGCCAACATTTTTGCACCATGTCTAATGATACCTTGACTCTCCACTTTTGTACCTATCATAAAACCAGGCACATCCATAAGGAAGAGCAGGGGAATATTAAATGCATCACATAATTGTATGAATTTCGCAGCTTTGTCTGCCGAATCTGGAAATAATACACTTCCTTTTTGGCGTGGCTGACTTGCAATAATACCTACAACTCCACCTTTAATACGGGACAATCCCGTTATTATTTCTGGTGCAAATAACTTTTTAATTTCACAAAAGCTGTTTGTGTCGATAATCTGATCGATCAATTCTTTCATATCAAAAGGTGTATTTTGGTTAGCTGGAATAATATCCTTGATTGTTTTATGAAACGCTTTTTGGGCGGGAACTGCAGCTTTTTTCGGTTTGCTTCTAAAGTTAGCAGGGAAGTACGTTAAATAGTTTCTTGCAAATTCAATGGCTTCTTCTTCCGTTTTAGCAAGAACGTCTCCGCAACCGGATACAGCACAATGCATTTTTGCACCGCCCATTTCTTCTAGAGTGACTTTTTCTCCAATAACCTTTTCAGCCATACGAGGGGATCCTAAGTACATGGAGGCATTTCCTTTCACCATAATGACAATGTCACAGAAGGCAGGAATATATGCGCCTCCAGCGGCAGAAGGACCAAATAATAGACAAATTTGAGGAACGCGGCCTGACAATTTTATTTGATTGTGAAAAATACGGCCCGCCCCGCGGCGGCCAGGAAACATTTCAATTTGATCAGTTATTCTCGCTCCAGCTGAATCGACTAAATATAACATTGGCAGTTCTAATTTTAGCGCTGTCTCTTGAATACGAATAATTTTTTCAACTGTTCTTTTTCCCCAAGATCCTGCCTTAACAGTCGAATCATTTGCCATCACGCACACTTTTTGGCCATTCATTTCTCCAATCCCTGTAACGACACCATCGGACGGTAACTCATCATCCATGCAGTTAGCAAAAAATGCATCCTCGATATCCAGTCCCTTATCGAAAAGCAAATTTAGTCGTTCTCTTACAAATAGCTTCCCACGTTCTTGATTATTTTTATGGTACTTTTCTTTTCCACCTTTTTTAATCGTATCGACTTTTTCTGTTAATTGTTCTACATAGGACATAGATATGTATCCTCCTTGTTAGTCTCCTTTATAAACAGGTTTTCTCTTTTCTTTAAAAGCACGTAAACCTTCTAATCGATCTTCAGTACGGATGGTTTCTTTATAACTGAGATGTTCGATCTCCAGCCCGGTTAATAAATCAACTTGCATGCCATTATTAATAGCAATTTTAGCCTGTTGAACCGCTATCGGTCCATTGCTAGCTATATCCTTTGCTATTTCTATTGACCTTTCTATTAACTGACTTGGTTCAATAATTTCTTCGACTAAACCAAGGTTTCTTGCTTCCCTAGCCGTTAATTTTTTTGCTGTATATATAAGTTGTTTGGCATTGCCAATGCCTATTAAACGCGGCAGTCGTTGTGTTCCCCCTGCACCGGGGATAATAGCTAGTGATGTCTCGGTTAACCCCAAATGAATGTGTTCGGCTGCTAATCGAATATCACATCCTAAAGCTAGTTCTAATCCTCCGCCGAAAGCAACTCCATTTAAAGCGGCAATAACAGGCATCCGCATTTGTTCAATATTTAGCACGGTATTTCCGATGCTGCGTACAGCTTCGATGACTTCCTTGTTATTCATGCCGCTTCGTTCCTTTAAGTCAGCTCCAGCACAAAAGGCTTTTTCACCGACACCAGTAATAACCGTACAATAAATAGAATCATATTCACTTATTGAAAAAATAGCATCATTGATTTCTTTTAGTAATTGCCGACTCATTGCATTTGCTGCTTCAGGCCGATTTAGTTTAATAATGGCAATATGATCGTCTCTCAGTTCTACTTGAACAAGATTTGACATGAATAAAAGGCCTCCTAATCTATTAACACTTTAGCCCTCAGAGGAGAGCTAAAGTGCTCGGATTATTCTATAATTACAAGCACATCACCTTCATTGACAAAATCGCCTTCATTAACACTTAATTCTTTTACTATTCCTTCTTCATCAGCAGCAATTGGGATTTCCATTTTCATTGATTCTAAAATAACAACGTCTTGATCTTCTGTTACGGTGTCACCTTTACTAACTACGATTTTCCATACGTTTCCTGCCATATTTGCTTTTATTTGAGTCATTTTAATACTCCCCTCATGTTGAATGGTTCTCCGTTTATTTCACTATCGGTAAATAATGTTCTTCAACAAAATCTGTTGTTGTGTTACCTGAGATAAAGTGTTCATGATGAATAACTTCTTTTAACATCGGTATATTTGTCTTAATCCCTTCAATTTTATAGTTTTGTAGTGCATCATTTAACCTTGATATTGCCTCATTTCTGTTATTTCCTGTGGCAATTAATTTACTTATCATAGGGTCATAAAATGGAGTTATCTTGGAGCCTTGTTCAATCGATGATTCAACTCTAATATATTTTGCGGCAGGCTCCTCATATACAGTTATTTCCCCTGGTGATGGAAAAAAGGTAACAGGATCTTCTGCATAAATACGTACTTCAATTGAATGGCCTTGGATCTCTAAATCATTTTGATCCAACCTCAATTTTTCTCCATTAGCGATATCAATTTGCATTTTTACAATATCCAGTCCCGTAATTTCTTCAGTGATTGCATGTTCAACCTGTATTCTTGTATTCATTTCCAAGAAATAAAACTGTTCATTTTCATCTACAAGAAATTCGATCGTACCTGCGTTTGTATAACCAATTTCTTTCACTGCTTTAATTGCGGCTTCACCCATTTTTTTTCTGGTTTCTTTTGATATAAAGGAAGAAGGGGCCTCTTCAACTACCTTTTGATTTCGCCGTTGTATCGAACATTCTCTTTCAAATAGATGAATTGCATTACCGTGGGTATCGGCTAAAACCTGAACCTCAATGTGACGGGAATTTACTAGAAGTTTTTCCATGAACATGGAACCATCACCGAAAAATTGTTCCGCTCTTTGGGAGTTGCTCTCAAATGCTTTTAAAAGCTCCTGAGCAGTGTGAACGATTTGCATACCAATTCCACCGCCACCTGCAGAGGCCTTTACCATAATTGGATAACCTATATGTTCCGCTTCCTTTATTGCCGCTTCCGCATCGGATACTTCTCCTTTTGTGCCTGGGATAACTGGTACTCCAGCTTTCTCCATTAATTTTCTTGCAGAAATTTTATCCCCCATTTGTTCGATTACGTTAGAACTTGGTCCGATAAATGTGATTCCCGCTTGTTCGCATTTGTCTGCAAAGCTGCCATTTTCACTTAAAAAACCATATCCTGGATGTACTGCATCAACTTTGGTTTGTTTTGCTATCTCTAGAACTTTGTCCGTATTTAAGTAACTTTCGCTAACCCTTGGAGGTCCAATTAGATAGCTTTCATCTGCCATTTTTACAAAAAGTGACCTGGCATCAGCTTCTGAATAGATGGCAACGGTTTTAATATCGTTTTCTTTACATGTTCGTATGATACGTGCTGCTATTTCCCCACGATTAGCAACAAGTAGCTTGTTGATCATTTTATTCCCCTCAATTCTATCTGGAATGTTTATACTTTTATATTCTCTAAAGCTATTTCCTTTAATTTGTATTTTTGAATTTTTCCGCTAGCTGTCATCGGATATTCATCTAAAAACATAATGTATTTCGGTATTTTATGTCTGGAAATTTGCCCTTCGCAAAACGCTTGAATAGCTTCTTCTGTTGCTTGCTCATTTTCCTTTAAAATGATACATGCCATTACTTCTTCGCCGTATTTTTCATCTGGAACACCCACAACTTGAACATCCACGATCTTCGGATTTTTATATAAAAATTCCTCAATTTCCCGAGGATAGATGTTTTCTCCACCGCGAATAATGACATCTTTACTTCTGCCGGTGATCGTATAGTATCCATTTTCATCCATTGTTGCAATATCACCCGTATAAAGCCATCCATCTTCGTCAATTGTTTCGTTTGTCGCTTCTTCGTTTTTATAATAACCTTTCATTACGTGATAACCTCTGGTAATAAGCTCTCCTGGCTCATGTGGACCGACTTCTTTTAATGTTTCAGGATTAATAATCTTTGCCTCTATATTAGGATGAATTTTCCCGACTGTACTTACTTTCAATTCAATTGGATCGTCAACGGTTGTTTGCATAATAACTGGAGAGCATTCCGTTAATCCATAACAAATTGTAATTTCAGTCGCACCCATTTTATTCATGACATCACGCATGACTTCGATCGGACAAGTCGATCCCGCCATGATTCCTGTACGTAAATGAGATAAATCGAATTCATGAAATCTTGGGTGGTTTAATTCTGCAATAAACATTGTCGGTACACCATGCAATGCAGTACATTTCTCTTTGGAAACCGCTTCTAACACTTCTTCCGCATCAAATTGTTCAATAATGACCATTGTGGAACCTTTAGCAACTGCGGTTAAAATCCCTAAAACACAGCCAAATGTATGGAAAAATGGTACTGGAATGCATATTCGGTCTTTTTCAGTGAGTTTCATTCGATTGCCGATTTGATGGGCATTGTTAATAATATTGTAATGACTGAGCATAACCCCTTTAGGAAAACCAGTGGTCCCGGATGTATACTGCATATTGATAACTTCATCATAATGTAATGCGTTTTTGATAGTATCTAGTTGTTTATCATCGATTTCATGACTTCGCTGAATGACTTCATTCCAATTGAAAGCGTATTTATAATGTTTATCATTTAAAACAATAATATTTTTAAGGTAGGGCAGTTTTTCACTGTGTACATCTCCTTTTTCAGCTTGCTTAATTGTTGGACAAACTTTATTTAATATATTTACATAGTTTGAACTTTTATACCTTTCTGCCATAATTAAAGTCATTGAGTCAGATTGCTTTAATAAGTACTCTAGCTCATCTGCTTGATAGTTTGTATTAACAGTCACGAGCACAGCGCCTATTTTCGCAGTTGCAAATTGCGAGATAAGCCATTCAAACTTGTTATCAGACCAAATAGCTACATGATCTCCTTTCTTAATTCCTAGGGATAAAAACCCTTTTGCCATTTGATTAACGATGGTATTAAACTCTGAATAAGTTTTACGTACGTTTGACTCTGGGTAGACCACTGCTTCATGATTAGGGTATAACTCTACTTGCCTTTCTAACAACTCACCAATTGTTAAGTTAATAATAGAAATCTCCCTCCATTTTGTTATTTAACAACCTAATTGTCTTGCGATAACAATTCTTTGTATCTCTGATGTACCCTCACCAATGACAAGTAATTTAGCGTCCCGCAAAAATCTTTCTACTTCATACTCTCTCATATATCCATATCCACCATGGATCTGAATAGCCTGATCTGCATTGCGTACTGCAGTTTCAGAAGCGAATAATTTTGCGTAAGCAGCTTCTTTAGAAAAAGATTTATGATTATCTTTTAGCCATGCAGCTTTTAAAACGATATTCCTTGATAATTCAGCTTCCATAGCCATATTAGCTAGTTTAAATTGAATCGCTTGAAAGGAAGAAAGAGGTTTGCCGAATTGTTTTCTTTCTTTTGCATAGGCTAATGCTCGATTCAACGAAGCTTGAGCAATACCGACGCTAAGTGCACCGATGGAAATTCGTCCGCCATCTAGGGTGGATAGAAACTGCTTAAATCCTTTTTGGGGATCACCTATCAAATTTGATTTGGGAACCCGCACATTTTCTAAAATAATTTCTGCAGTATCTGAGCCTCTTACTCCCATTTTTTCATAGTTACTATTTATGGTGACACCTTTAGTATCTGTCGGAACGATAATTGCTGATATGATATTTTTGCCTTGCTCATCTTTGCCGGTAACTGCTGTAATAATTAACGTTTTAGCGAAACTGGCATTTGTAATGAAACACTTTTCTCCATTGATTACAAATTCATCGCCATCTATCAATGCGGTTGTTTTTGTTCCGCCAGCATCTGAGCCTGCATTTGGTTCTGTTAAACCGAAGGACCCTAATGCTTCTCCTTTGGCTAAAGGGGTTAAATACTTTTGTTTTTGTTCTTCTGTACCAAACAGGTAAATAGGCGTTGCTCCTAATGATATTGCTGCAGCATAGCTTAGTCCTGTACTGCCACAAACTTTACCAATCTCTTCAACTGCTAATGCATAAGAAATAGTATCTCCACCTGATCCGCCATATTCCTCTGGAAAAGGAATCCCCATGAGACCAAGCTTTCCCATTTCTTTAAAAATATCAATTGGAAACTTTGCCTCTCTATCAATATCAATGGCCCTAGGTTTAATAACATCATTTGCAAAGTCTCGCACCATATTACGAGTCATTCGCTGCTCTTCTGTTAATTCGAAATTCATGAATAGCCCTCCTTGTAATGAATGAGTTATTGTCGGCTGAAAAGCTAGCAAGATAAAAGTCTAGAAAGTTAATGAAATAGTTTTTGAAGGGTTTTATAAAATAAGGGCTCTTATTTATACATCAAAATAGCCATTTTACTTCCCTTTCCTTCATTTTTGTACGAAAGCATAGCCTTCTTTTTCTTACTTAAGTGAGCTTCGGAAGACTGGATATTCCCGCATCACCCTGTGAGCAAGGAATTGACGGAATATCCAGTGTCATCCAAAGATTGTTGTTTGTTTCATGTCATGTGGAAATTAGTTTTTCTATGAAGTATCTTTCCTAATATATTATGCTGAACTTCCTATTATTCTAGATTGACCCAAATCGATTTTACCTGCGTATAAAGGTCTAACGCATAGGAGCCCATTTCGCGGCCATATCCGGATTGTTTATATCCTCCAAAAGGTACTGCTGCATCAAGTGCGTTGTAATCATTAACCCAAACTGTTCCTGCTTCAATTCGATGGGCAACGCGATGCGCTTTACGAACATCAGTAGTCCAAACACCAGCAGCTAATCCGTATTCACTTGCATTGGCTTTTCGGATAATTTCAGTCAAATCATCCTCATCATCAAAAGGCATTGCAGTAAGTACTGGGCCGAATATCTCATCTTGAACGATGGACATATCATGGTTCGTATCTGAAAAAATAGTAGGTGGTACATAGTATCCGGAACGATCAAGTGACTGTCCGCCAATAATAGACTTTGCTCCTGCTTCATGTCCTTCCGTTAGATAGCGATTGACACGCTGAAACTGTTCTTGGGAGACGAGTGGGCCGATATCGGTCGTTTCATCTAGCCCCATTCCTACCTGCATTTGTGAAGCTGCAGCTTTCATTTCCGAGAGAACTTTATCATAAACTTTTTTATGAACATAGAGACGTGATCCAGCGGAACATGCTTGCCCCATATTGAAGAAAATTCCGAGCATAGCTCCTGGAATAGCCTTTTCTAAATCGGCATCTGAAAAAATAATATTTGGTGATTTTCCTCCTAGTTCAAGGGATAAACGTTTCAAATTTCCTGTTGCTTGCTGTTGTATTCTTTTCCCAACTTCAGTAGATCCTGTAAACGCTACCTTACGAATACGAGGATGCTGAACGATTGCTTCCCCAGCAGTTTCGCCATAACCACTTAAAATATTGACTACACCTGGAGGAAATCCTGCTTCATTAATTAAGTCAGCTAAATATAAAGCTGTTAATGGTGTTTGTTCAGCTGTTTTAAAGACGATTACATTCCCTGTTGCTAAAGCTGCTCCCATTTTCCAAGCTAGCATTAATAGCGGGAAGTTCCATGGGATAATTTGCCCAACGACACCTATTGGTTCCCGTCTTGTATACGTTAACATTTCTTTACCAGAGGAATTGGATATCACTTCGCCAGAAACTTTAGTAGCCCAACCTGCATAGTATCGAAAATGATCGATGGATAAAGGTAGGTCAGCGGTACGTGCATGGTTAATTGGCTTTCCATTGTCAAGAGACTCTAATTGAGCTAAAGGCTCTAAATGTTCTTCAATTAAATCGGCTAGCTTCCATATCAATTGCCCGCGTTCACTGGCAGTTAATTTACTCCAATCACCATAAAACGCTTTTTCCGCCGCATGAACAGCCCGATCTACATCTTCTTTATCTGCCTCGTATACCGACTTTAGTTCCTCGCCAGTAGAAGGGTTAATGGATTTAAATGTTTTACCGGAAGCGGATGCTACAAACTCACCGCCGATATAAAGCATTTTTGGCCCACCTTCTAAAAACTGAGCTACGCGCCTGTCGAGACTGATTACTTGATTAGCCATACATATCTACCTCCATATTTTTGCATTATATAATGCAATTTATATGCCAATAAAAAAGTGCCCTTTATCCCATGTTTTAAATAATTATTTGTTCAAATTGGAAACAAGGCGTTCTAAATTGGCACAATTGAGTAATAAAAATATTCGTGTTAAAATTATAACAAATGTAAATATACTGAATATTATGCGAGGTGGTGTAGATGTCGAACTTCATGAATGAAAATCTCAAAGGCTCGTGGAAAAGAAGTGAACAGTATGGCGCTTGCATTCTAAAAGCAAAAGAGGCCATTTTGGAAGACAAAGAATTACGCCAGCATAAAGAAAAAGGGGAAAAATTATTAAGAACGGTTCATCCTACGATAGAGCAATTAGCACATTCTTTAAAATCTTCAAACTCTGTTGTTGTTATTTCGAACCCTTCAGGTATATTACTACATAGCATGGGAGATCCAGTATTTTTAAAAGATACGGAGAAAATCTATTTAAAAGATGGTGCTTGCTGGTCAGAACAAGTGCGAGGTAC
This sequence comes from Virgibacillus alimentarius, assembly GCF_017874635.1. Classification (NCBI taxonomy): domain Bacteria; kingdom Bacillati; phylum Bacillota; class Bacilli; order Caryophanales; family Bacillaceae; genus Virgibacillus; species Virgibacillus alimentarius. The sequence continues at coordinate 30,588 of NZ_JAGIKX010000024.1, read as the reverse complement.
AAATTCAGCTGGAACAGTTGCAATGGAACAAAAGCCTCTTGCAGTTATCGGAAAGGATCATTATCTAAAGTCACATCATATGCTTTATTGTGTAGGCTCACCTATTTTTGACCCATATGGAAATTTACAGGCGGTATTGAATGTAAGTGGACACGCGGATTTATATCATCCAATGACGTTTGGCATGGTAGATGTGATTGCTCGAAAAATAGAAAACTGGTTACTGGTACGTACGCAAGAAGAAAAGATGATTATTTCTTTGTATCCAGAAGAGAAAGGTATATTTGAAGCATTAATAGCGATAAATAAACACGGTCAGATTATCGGTGTCAATCGGGAGGCACGTACTTTGCTATCATTAGAAAAGCAAGGCGGAAAAGAAATGAACATTAATGACATTTTTAAACGGCCTGAAAGAATATTTGATGAATCTGTAAACGGGGATGGGAAAATGATTCAAATTGAATCAAAAAATCATAAAAAATTATTAGCATCTGTTGTTAATTCAAGTCCCAAATTATTTTCAATGAATCAATCGAATAAAGTCGAGAAGCGGTATGCTCAACCTAAAATAAATAAGCGTTTTACATTCTCTAATATACATGGTGAGGATGAGCATTTTGTACATGCTTTATCATTAGCTAAAAGAGTGGCAGAAACAGATTATACGGTCGTGGTCACAGGGGAAAGCGGTACTGGAAAGGAAATGGTAAGTCAAGCAATACATGAAGCTAGTTCCAGGTCAGCCCAACCTTTTGTAGCGTTAAATTGTGGGGCGATTACAAAAAGTTTAGCAGGCAGTGAACTTTTTGGTTATGAAGGTGGGGCTTTTACAGGAGCAAAACAGAAGGGGCAAGCAGGAGTTTTTGAACAAGCAAACGGCGGTACTTTGTTTTTAGACGAAATAGCCGAGCTGCCGATGGACATTCAAATCACATTACTGCGCGTATTACAAGATTTTCAAATCAAGCGAATCGGAAGCACAAAATCGATAGCAGTCGATGTACGTTTAATAACAGCAACGAATAAAGATTTATGGAAAAAGGTAGAAGAGGGGAGTTTTCGTGCTGATCTATTTTTTAGGCTACAAGGTATCCACATTCAACTGCCGCCTTTTCGGAAACGTTCCGATCGTTTGCAGTTCGCAAAAATGAAGTTAATGGAGGTGGCGAGAGAACTTGGCCGCCCGCAATTATCCTTTTCAAAGGATGCAGAGAACTTTATTGAAACGTATGATTGGCCGGGAAACATCCGCCAAGTAAGTCATGCATTAAGGCAAGCCGCTTTTGCTTCACCTACTAGTAGGATAGAAGTAAACGCGTTTCCACCATATATGAAAAATTGTAATAAGACGATAAGTCAGACAGGTTCATTGCTGCAAGATAGGGAAAACGAAACGATTATCCAAACGATTACGAAAACCAAGGGGAATATGTCAGAAGCAGCACGTATTTTGGGGATTGGAAGAAACACGTTATATAGAAAAATAGAAAGCATGAGAAAAAATAATATTCAAATTGACTATAAATGACTGTTCTCTGGTAATTAAAATGACCTGCAATAAAGTAAGAACCATTTCATAAAAAAGACCGTATAAAAGGGCATTGCCGTATTTATACAGTCTTTTTTTATTGGATTTTTTTAGGGGAAGATAATATTATCCTTCCACTACCTTTTCCTTTGTTTGCATATCTTCTGCAACTTTATCCAAGTGGTCCAATGCATAATCTAATGCATCAATCATTTTATCTACATCTTCTTTAGATGTATTTAGCGAGCATCCAATCCGTAATGTATTTGGAACGAAACCGCCAATTAAGACTCCCTTTTCCATAGCTTTCGCATTGACAATATTAATCGGATAGCTGCTGGGGTCTACTTCATGACTCGTATTTCTATCCAATGGAATAAATGGACGATTTTGTTCATCCTTGACAAGTTCGACAATCCATAAAACCCCTGACCCTGCTACAAGGCCAACTGTTGGATGTTTTTCTTTTAATTCATTTAATCGCTTGCCTATATACTGGCCTGTTTCATCGGCCTTTTCAATAAGGTTCTCTTCGATCATATACTCGATATTTGCACAAACTGCTGCCATTGCAATCGGATGTCCTGAGTAGGTCGATACTGTTTCCCAGCGATATTGATCCATAAATTCAGCAATTTCTTTATTAACAATAACGGCTCCGGCAGGAATAGTAGAACTTGAAATGCCTTTTGCCATTGTCATAATATCCGGTTCAACACCATACTCTTGATAGTTAAACCAGTTGCCCGTTCGACCAAATCCTGTTAAAACTTCATCAACGATCCATAAAATATCTAAATCCTTTGTCATTTTTCTTATTTGTGGGATGTATTCTTTCGGTGGTTTTACAGATCCTGCACCTTGAGTAACCTCTGTTACAATGCCGGCAACTTGTTCAGGTCCTTTATTTTCAATCATTCTTCGTGTATACGTAACACAGGCAAGTTCACCTGTTTCCTTGTCATGACAACTACCGTAAGTGTGCCCTAAAGAACAGCGCATACAGTTTGGTGAAGGAGCTACTGCAATGGTTCCGTCATTTCTTCCTGGGATATGACGTGGCGTAGTATCTTCCTCTGTCTCCGTTATTCCGCTTCGAACTCCTTTTATTCTTGTTAACGTAGATGCCCCGCCAGTCCAACCATGGAAGCCATACTCTCTTGTGATGACATTTGGCCGGTTTTTATATAAGCGTGCCAAAAATAGAGCTGTTTCGTTTGCTTCACTTCCAGTTGATACAAATCGGATTTTTCCTGGCCAATCTTCTTCACCTAAAATATCTTCCATAATCAGTTTTGCTGCTTTTGCTTTATAATCTGTTGTAAATGTATCCCATACATATCCATAGCGGTCGAGTGCTTTCTTAATCGCATCATTGATTTTCTTATTTCTTTGCCCTGTGTTTACACAATATAATTGGTTAAAGAAATCTAAAAGGCGTGTTCCATCAGGCATAACAAGGTAATCACCTTCTGTTGACTCAATTGGCACTGTTTGATATTCATCCTGTGTAGAGAAAGTTCTTAGTATATACTTATTATCCCATTCCTCTACTAAACTCCAATCTGTTTTAGACATGCAATTCTCCTCCTTATACGTTTCTGTATTCCAAAGCACATCTTTCCCAATCACCCGTCACTGTAAGCTCTCTTAACCTAATGGAACTCAGGAATCTCATCAACCTCCCCTAAATGTTGTTATACTATCAAATGCAATTTATATGCCAACGCTTACAACATGCATTTCCGTATTTTAACAATATTTTTAACAATATATAGTGGTACATATTGGATCAATGTCGTTCTACAAATGAACACTAACGAGGGAAAAAAGTTGTTTTTAAAGAATGGTATAGCAGATGAAATAGTTTATTAATCAAGAAAACTCTTGCAATTTATATAACAACATTATATAATATCGTATAAATAACGTTATACTTTGATTGAAATATGGGGAGGTAAAATAATGAGTTTATTCGCTTTTGATTCGTTAACGGAAGAAGAAAAGTATGATAGATTTTTAGAAAGAATTAATGCAGGAGAAAAAATAGAAGCTGATGATTGGATGCCAGATGATTACCGCAAACAATTGCTTAAATTAATCCCAATGCATGGTATTAGTGAAATTATGGGTGCACTTCCAGAAAAAGAATGGGTTCCAAAAGCACCATCCCTAAGAAGAAAATTAGCCATCATGTCTAAAGTACAAGACGAAATGGGGCATGGACAATTATTGCTTCGAGTAGCGGAAGATCTCATGCGACCATTAGGAAAAAGACGTGAGGATATTATGGAAGATCTTCTTACAGGCCGTCTGAAGTTTCATAACGTGTTTCATATGGAAGCGCCAACATGGGGAGATGCAGGGGTAATTGCTTGGCTTGTTGATGGAGCTGCAATTATATCACAAACGATGATGCTGACTACATCCTATGCACCTTATGGAAGAGCTTTAAAACGAATTTGTGCAGAAGAAGTGTTCCATGCCCAACATGGCGAAGCGATTGTAATGGCACTTGCAGAAGGAACGGATGAACAAAGACAAATGCTTCAAGATGCTGTTAACAGATGGTGGGAATCTTTACTAATGTTCTTTGGTCCAGACACCAGTAAGCGTACAGGAAATTCCAATCAGGACAAGAACATCATGTATAAGTTACGGACGAAGTCAAACGAAGAATTGCGACAAGACTTTTTAACAAAATATATTCCGCGTATTCACTCAATCGGACTGACTGTTCCTGATGAAACACTGCACTATGATGAAGAAGAAGAAATGTGGGTTTATCAGCAGCCGGATTGGGATAAGTTCAAACAAATTGTGTCAAATAATGGACCTAGATCACAAGCTAGATTACGTTTACGTGAAATTTCACATGAGAATAACGAATGGGTTCGAGAAGCGCTTGGAAAGAAACAAACAATGCAAACAGCTAGTGTTTAAGGAGGCTTAAATAAAATGGAGAAGAAAGAACATATAGACGCATTTTACCAAGAGTTCGAAGTATTTAGCAGGAAAAATAGTTCTGCACCAATGCAGCATCAGTTTAGTTTGTTAGCACCTAACCATGAAATGGCTCTGGTTATGGCCAAGGAAAACTTTATGCGGCGTGAGCCAGTAGGAGATATTTGGGTAGTTAGACGCGATAACATTACAAAGGTTTCAGAGGAAGATAAGGAAATGTTGAAACGTATGGATAATAAAGACTATAGAGAAACAAAAGGCTATGGTTATTTAAAGAAGAAATGGCGTCAGTATGAACAACAAATGTTAGATGAAAAAGAAATTATGTCATGGGCTGGGGGTATCAAGCGTGGTTGAATATAATACAGCACAAGAAGTGGAGAAAGATGCAGCGTATAAAAAAGAATTAGTGGAATTGCTTTACCAACTTGCAGATGATGATTTTATTTTAGCTTTTCGAGGATCTGAATGGCTAGGTATTGCACCTCATATTGAGGAAGACGTAGCATTTTCTTCCATTAGTCAGGACAAAATGGGGCATGCAGTGATATACTATGAGATGTTAGAGGAATTGGGCGAAGGTAAGGCCGACGATCTTGCCCACTTACGTGAACCAAAAGAACGCAAAAATGCTATTATACTAGAAGAGGTTAATGGACCAGGAAATTACCTGGAAGAACCGGAATATGATTGGGCATTTGCTGTTGTTCGAAATTATTTTTACGATATTTCAAAAGCGATTCGTCTATCTTCATTGAAAAATTCTTCTTATAAACCGCTTGCACAAGTAGCTAAGAAAATGATTTTAGAGCAATATTATCATTTAACACATTGGAACATGTGGTTTACTCAGCTAATTAATGCAACAGATGAAGCGAAAAAACGGATGCGTCAAGCCATTGATAAAGTTTGGAAAGACTTTGATGGCGTTCTGACACTCGGACCAAGTGCAAAGGAAATGGCCCGTCTAGGATTAATTAAAGAAGAACAAGAATTGAAAGACAAATGGATGACTGAAATTAAAGAAGTTTTTGAAAAACTCGGTGTAGAATTGCCAACGAATGATGGTCCGGGAATGGAACGCGGAGATGGCAGAAACGGAGAGCATACGGAAGATTTAACAACAGCACTACAAACGCTGTCTGAAGTGTATAAAGTAGATCCGGCAGCTGGTTGGTAATCACTTATCAACAGTAAAAAAGAGGTGATCAGCATGATGAAGACCGATTTATCTAAGGAAGTTATGGAAGTGCTTTCAACTGTGAAGGACCCAGAAATCGATTCGGTCAGCATAATTGATCTTGGGATGGTGGAAAATGTTATCTGCGGAGATGACAAAGCCGTTAAAGTACAGCTTATACCAACGTTTCTTGGCTGCCCAGCCCTCGATATCATTGCACAGAACGTTCAAACAGCCTTAGAAGAATCCTTACAGTTGAAAGACGTGGAAGTGGAATTTTTAAAAGAACCACATTGGACATCAGAACGAATTACGGAGCTTGGACGTATTCGGTTAAAGGAATTCGGCATTGCTCCTCCACCAAGAAAATTAAGCATGATCGGGCCATGGGAAGTGAATTGTCCCTATTGTGACTCACCTTATACAACAATGGAAAACATATTTGGGCCAACTGCGTGCAGAAGTATTTTATACTGTAGCAGTTGCAAAAACCCATTTGAAGCAATGAAGCCTATTTCAAGTATTTAATAAACAAAGGGGATGACGTATGATGATTAAAATGATTGCGCTTTATAAACAACCGGAAGATAAAGAAAAATTCGATGAACACTATTACAATGTTCATAGCCCAATCACGGCAAAAATTCCTGGTCTTAAAAAAATGGAAGTAACTAAAATCGTCGGTACACCAATGGGGAAAGAAAGTGAATACTATTTACTATGCGAAATGTATTATGAAAGTCATGAAGCTTTCAAAGAAGCGATGAAAACAGATGAAGCAAAGGCATCTGGAAAAGATGTAATGCAATTTGCAGGTGATTTGGTTACGATGATGATTGGCGAAGAAGTTAATGAATAAGTTTATTAGGACAGACATAAAAGACGAGGTCGGTGTTATCACGTTAGACCGGCCTGACGTCTTAAATGCTTTAAATCGAGAGATGGTTGATGAGATCGTAGCAGCAATGGAAAATTTTGATCAGAATGAGGAAGCAAAAGTAATTGTTATTAAGGGTAACGGAAAAGCGTTTGTTGCTGGAGCTGATATCGATGAAATGGCTGATGATGATTCCATTCGCATGGAATTGTTAAATCAATTTGCTGTCTGGGATCGAATCAGCCTGATTAAAAAGCCGGTTATTGCTGCTGTACATGGATTTGCGCTTGGTGGCGGTTTTGAATTAGCGCTTAGCTGTGATATTATTTTTGCTTCTGAAAAAGCACAGATGGGCTTTCCAGAGGTGAAGCTTGGTGTAATGCCAGGTGCAGGAGGTACACAACGATTAACGAAAGCGATGGGTAAAGCAAAAGCCTTAGAATGGCTATGGCTCGGTGATCCAATGGAAGCCAAAGAAGCGATGCATTATGGCGTAATTAATCGAATTATTCCAGAAGAGGCTTTAATGGAAGAGACAATGACTTTTGCTAAAAAGTTAACAAAACAAGCCCCGTTATCGCTTCGCCTCATTAAGGAATCAGTAAATAAGGCGGTTGATTCAACAATCTATGACGGTATGCAATTCGAAAGAAAAAACTTTTATTTACTGTTTTCATCTTTGGATCAAAAAGAAGGAATGCAAGCCTTTATAGAAAAACGCCTTCCTAATTTTGAAGGTAGGTAGGAGGAAACGAATGTTTGAAACGATCGAATATGAAGTGAAAAGTAGTACTGCTTGGATTACACTTAATCGTCCAGACAAATTGAATGCGTTTACCGAACAAATGAATAAAGAAATTACAAAAGCTATTAAAAACGTAAAACGTGATGATTCTGTTCGCTGCCTTGTTATTACAGGCAATGGTCGCGCCTTCTCTGCTGGTGAAGACTTGGGCGGAATTAAAGATGATATAGATTATGGCGATATTTTAAAAAAGCGATATCACCCAATGCTCAAAGAATTAGCAACACTGGAAAAACCCGTTATCGCTGCAGTAAACGGTACTGCTGCTGGAGCGGGGATGAGTTTGGCACTTGCTTGTGATTTTCGCATTCTTTCGGAGAAAGCTAGTTTTGTAGAAGCCTTTATCCATATAGGACTTTTCCCAGATTGCGGAAACCTTTATTATTTGCCGAAATTAATAGGTCACGCAAAAGCTCTCGAACTGGCTGTTATGGGTGATAAAATTTCAGCTCAAGAAGTGCAAAAATTAGGTTTAGCTACAAAAGTCGTTCATGAAGATGAGTTTATGGAGCAGGTAAGTACATTTGCTGAAAAACTTGTGGGCAAACCTACCAAGGCAATTGGACTTATGAAACGTTATTTGCAGGAAAGCTGGGAATTAGATTTAGATCAGTTTCTTGAAAAAGAAGCATATGCTCAGCAGATTGCCGGTAGTACAGAGGACCACAAAGAGGGTGTAGAAGCCTTTTTAAATAAGCGCAAACCTGTATTTAAAGGAAAATAGATAATATAACTTAATACATTAGTTATGGTTGGTATGTTAGGTATAACTTCAGTAAAAGGTTTAATCCAGCAGCCCGTGCGGATGAAAAAACAGGACAACTTCTTCTACATATATCAGAGCAGGGGAAGTTAACATTAGAATGAAAAGTTCGAATGTTTGGGTAAATGATTATGTTTAGCAGGGCGTCTCGCTTATTAAAAGCAGGTATCGCTGTCTCCGCCTTTTTCGGAAACTTCATTTGGGTGATGTAAGGAAGCAGGCCGCGGCATGGCTGTAAACAAAGTATAAAGGCTAGGACCTGTCCACGGAAGAAAAGCGTTCTATCAGGCAGCCGTCCGCTTCATCCATTTTGTATTTAGTAAGCGCGGGCACGCCTTTAAAAAGGCGTGCCCGTATTCTTAATGATGTAGTATAGGAGGAATCTTTTATGGAAAACGTTACAGTAGTTGGCGCAGGAGTAATGGGGAGAGGAATTGCTTATGTATGCGCTGCAGGTGGTTTCCAAGTTCAATTGGTAGATGTAAATGCATCACAATTAGAGCAAGCAGAAAATGAGATTAATAAACTATTTGACAAGAATAAAAAACTAACAGAAGAACAGATACAGAAAGCTAGAAAATCACTAAAATATGTTAGTGAAATGGAAAAAGGTATGGAAATGGCAGATCTTATCATTGAAGCGGTACCTGAAAAAATAGAAATAAAGCGATCTGTATTTGAAACTGCTGATCGTTATGCAAAGGAAGAAGCGGTACTAGCGACAAATACATCCACGATGAGTCCGACCGAAATCGGCTCATTTACTTCACGTCCTGAAAATGTTATTGCTATGCACTTTTTCAACCCTGTTCATAAGATGAAATTAATTGAGGTCATCCGTGGTTTGGAAACAAGTGATGAAACCGTAGCAACGATTGAAAATGTTGGGGAACAGATTGGAAAGGAAATTGTGGTTGTGAATGAATTTCCTGGATTTGTTACAAGTCGTATTAGTGCTTTAGTTGGTAATGAAGCATTTTATATGCTGCAAGAAGGTGTTGGGTCACCAGAGGAAATCGATAAAGCGATCAAACTCGGTTTGAATTATCCAATGGGTCCTTTTGAATTGGTAGATCTTGTCGGCTTGGATGCACGCTTGAACAATATGAAATATTTACATGCGAAGCTTGGAGAGAAATATCGTCCTGCTCCATTGCTTGAAAAATACGTGAAAGCTGGGCGACTTGGCAGGAAATCTGGAAAAGGTGTTTATGATTATTCTCAAGAGCCACAAACTTCGAAATAAAAAGTGCATAAAAATTTAGAATAGTAAGGAAGGGGCAGGAAATATGAGAGAGGCAGTAATTATTGATGCGGTTCGTACACCAATAGGAAGATTTGGCGGAGCATTAAAGGATGTCAGACCGGATGACTTGGGTGCAATCGTCATTAAAGCTTTAGTTGAGCGAAATGCAAGTATTCAATCAGAGAAAATAGAAGAAGTTGTTCTTGGGAATGCAAACCAAGCTGGAGAAGATAACCGAAATGTTGCGCGGATGTCCTCCCTGCTTGCTGGTCTGCCAGTTGAAACTGCTGGGGTAACTGTTAATCGCCTTTGTGCATCCGGTCTTGATGCTGTGAATTATGCTACTCGGGCAGTTATGGCAGGTGAAGGAGATATCTTTATTGCTGGTGGAACAGAAAGTATGACTAGAGCTCCTTTTGTTATGGGGAAATCGGAAAAGCCATTTCAACGTAAGCAAGAGATTTATGACACAACAATTGGCTGGAGATTCACAAATGCCAAGCTAGATGAAATGTACGGCACGGACTCAATGCCAAGAACCGCTGAAAACGTAGCTGAAAGATGCCAAATCTCCAGAGAAGCACAAGACGAATTTGCTTATAATAGTCAAATGAAAGCGAAGAAAGCAATGGAAACTGGACGTTTTAAAGAAGAGATAGTCCCAGTTGTCTATCATGATCGCAAAGGAAATGAATATATTGTTGACACAGATGAACATCCTCGTCCAGAAACATCCTTAGAAGTTTTGGGGAAATTAAGATCAATTTTCCCTAATGGAACCGTAACAGCCGGCAATGCGTCAGGTGTTAATGATGGTGCTTCCGCATTATTAATTATGAGTGCCGAGAAAGCAGAAGAACTTGGATTGGAACCATTAGCTAGATACATTTCATCTGGTGCAGCGGGATTAGAACCAGCTATCATGGGACTTGGGCCAATAGAGGCAACACGTAAAGCCTTAAAGCGCGCTTCTCTTTCTGTAAACGATCTTGGATTAGTTGAGCTCAATGAGGCATTTGCTTCACAATCACTTGAGTGTATAAAACAGTTGGAGCTTAATCCGGAAATTGTTAACGTAAATGGAGGCGCCATTTCATTTGGACACCCACTTGGTGCGAGTGGTGCACGTATTTTAACAACGTTGGTCCATGAAATGAAGAAGACGAATGTAGAATATGGTTTAGCAACGATGTGTGTAGGGGTTGGACAAGGTCTAGCTACTGTAGTAAGAAATGGAAATATAAAATAACAGTACACATTAGATATATTGTGTACGTATGTTTGAACGGCGTGGTCTAAAATGGCGACGCCTTGTTCAGGAAGAATAAATATTAGGAGATGAAAAAATGGGAAATATTATAGTAGAAGAGAAAAATCACATTGCATACGTAACAATAAACAGACCAAAAGCTTTAAATACTTTTGATTACCCAACACTTGTGGAATTAGGTGAAGTTGTCGACAACATTCATGTCAACAAAGATATACGCGGTGTTATTTTTACAGGCGCTGGTGAAAAGGCTTTTAGTGCTGGAGCCGATTTAAAAGAGCGAAAGACATTAGGCGAACAGGAAGTAAGAAGGAATGTTAAAAAAATACGGGAAGTATTTCATGCGGTATATCAATTGAATCAACCCACGATTGCAGCGGTAAATGGATATGCCTTTGGTGGCGGATTTGAATTAATGCTTGCTTGTGATTTTCGAATTGCAGATGCGAGTGCGGTAATGGGCTTGACAGAATTAAACTGGGCGATCATTCCAGGTGCAGGTGGAACGCAGCGTCTTCCTAGGCTTATTGGCGAATCAAAAGCAAAGGAGCTCATTTTAACCGCAAGAAAAGTAAATGCAAACGATGCCTATGCGTTTGGAATTTTAAATAAGGTTTCGGAACAAGGGAAATTAATGGAAGCTTGTGAGGGACTTCTAAATGATATTTTAGCCAATGGCCCATTAGCGATCCAACAAGCAAAATATGCAATTAATAATGGAATGAATGTAGATATACAAACTGGATTGCAAATCGAGGCGAAAGCTTATGAGATTACGATCCCAACAAAAGATAGAGTAGAGGCATTACAAGCATTTAATGAAAAGCGAGATCCAGTGTTTACAGGGGAGTAGAGTAGTTGCAAAATGCTGCTATAATTGATATTATGTCATTACTAAAAACATATCACTTTTTATCGCTCGTTCTTTTTACGTCATAGTATATAATGTATAAAATACAAATACATCAGGTTGACTAAAAGTCTTGCTGATTATCAAGTAATTATTTAATAAAGGTGTTGTTTTGGATGGCTAATGGCGTTATCAATACAAGGTCAATGATTTTTACACTTTATGGTGACTACATTCGTCACTATGGAAATGAAATTTGGATTGGTAGCCTTATACGTTTATTTGAAGAATTTGGTCACAATGGTCAGTCTGTTAGGGCTGCTATCTCCCGAATGAGTAAACAAGGCTGGATTAAGGCACGTAAAGAAGGAAATAAAAGTTATTATTATTTGACTGAAATTGGGATATCTAGGATGGAAGAAGCCGCGAACCGTATATTTAAATTGCAGCCACCAACATGGGATGGGAAGTGGCGTATGCTTATGTATAGCATTCCTGAAGAAAAACGCAGTGTACGAGATGAACTAAGGAAAGAATTAGTTTGGAGCGGATTCGGTACGATGGCTAACAGTTGCTGGGTATCTCCAAATAATCTTGAGAAAGAATTAAAAACCATTATTGAAAAATATGATATAGAGCCATACGTTCACTTTTTTCTAGCTAGGTATGATGGCCCTAGAGAGAATAAAAACTTGATTGAAGAATGTTGGAATATTGATGAAATTAATGCCAAATACGAAGAATTTATAAGTACACACAGTGCCAACTATGTGATTGCAAAGGATAAAATAGACAACAAGGAAATGACACAAGCTGAATGCTTTGTAGAACGTGCAAAACTGGTACATGAATACAGAAAGTTTCTATTCATTGATCCAGGTCTGCCAGATGAACTACTACCAGAAAAGTGGCTTGGAACAAAAGCATCAAATTTATTTCGGGAATATTATAAAATGCTGGCAGAACCAGCAAGTGAGTTTTTTGAATCGGTATTTAAAGAGGGTAACAGCCTGAAGAAAAAAGATAAGGAATACGACGCATTGGAACACGAATTAATTCCTGAGACGAAATCTTAAAATTAAAGCATAAAGCACCTATCCGTTTTTAAAATCATTCGGATAGGTGTTTTTTAGTTGCTTTTAGCTTAAAACAGCTTTATTTCGCTCATCAACGACTCGAACCGCTTTACCTTCTGATCGAGGTATGGATTTTGGAGCCTTGATATTCACATCAATACTTACTAAACATTCCTCTTTAATGAGTGTTTTAATTTGCTTTTTAAGTTTATCTACATTATTATGACCTAAATCTTGGGAACATTCTAAATAACAATCTTCTGTCAATTCAACATGCAATTCTACAGTATCCATTGTTCCGTTTCTTTTTAAGTAGACTTGATAGTGTGGGGCTAAGTCACTTACTTGAAGTAAGGAACGTTCCATTTCACTAGGGAAAACGTTTACACCTCGCACAATAATCATGTCATCCAAGCGGCCTTTGATACGTGACATTCTTACAGTAGTTCGTCCACATTTACACTTTTCTCTTGTAATACTAGCAAGGTCGCCAGTTCGATAACGAATTACTGGGAGAGCTTCTTTTGTTAAACTTGTAAAAACCAGTTCTCCTTCTTCTCCGTCTGGAAGTGGCTCTAATGTATCTGGGTCTATTACTTCTACAAAGAAGTGATCTTCTTGAATATGCAGACCATTCTGTTCTTCATGACACTCAATGGCTACCCCAGGACCTACTACCTCACTAATTCCATAGATGTCTACTGCTTTGATATCAAACGTATCTTCTAAAGTCTTTCTCATTTCTTCAGACCATGGCTCAGAACCGAATATACCATATTTTAAACTTGTTTCACGAGGATCTTTACCTTGTTCTTCCATTACCTCTGCAATATGTAATGCATATGTCGGTGTAGAACAGATAACTCTTGGTTGAAAATCCTCAATTAACATAATTTGCCTATGTGTATTACCGCCAGAAACTGGAACGGTTGCTATACCTAACTTTTCTCCCCCGGTATGTAAGCCTAAGCCGCCAGTGAATAAGCCATAACCGTATGCATTATGCATAATATCGCCTTTTCCTCCGCCTGCAGCAGTAATAGACCTGGCTACAATTTCTCCCCAATTATCAATGTCGTTTCTTGTATAACCGACTACTGTAGGCTTTCCACTAGTTCCAGAAGATGCATGCAGGCGAATTATATCTTCCATCGGAGAAGCAAAAAGTCCATATGGGTAATTCGCCCGAAGGTCTTTTTTAATCGTAAAAGGTAGTTTGCGAACATCTTCTAAAGATTGAATATCTTTTGGAGTGATACCAAGCTCATCAAACTTATCCTTATAAAATGCTACATGGTTATATGCCCTTTCAACAGTCTTTTGTAATTCGTTTAGTTGCAATTCTTCCATTTGGCTACGTTCTAAAGTTTCTAACTTTTCATTGAATATCAATTCGAGTCCTCCTTGATGTTAATGTGCATAAAATATATTGAATCTGGAACATATAATGGTAATGAAAATAAAATCGCATAACATAATAATTATGTTACGTATGTAAATCGTTATAACTATTAATATAGCGCTTTCATTTTAGAATGTCAATAGAATTTAGAATATTTTTATGAGCGTGATTAACAAAGCATTCGTAATTCTATTAAATTTATGTATCCTTACCCAATTAAAAAAGGAGTTTCTATTTAAAGAACTCCTTTTCAAAAAACGTTATGAAAGTTGTTGTAGTTGCGTCTTAAAATCTTTTGCCTTTTTTACATAGGTGTCAATTGTGAGTTGAATAAGATTTAGATCTTCATTTGTTAATTCACGGATAACTTTCCCTGGTGAACCTAATACCAATGTTCTTGGAGGAATTTCCTTACCGGAAGGAATAAGCGTATTTGCTCCAATTAATGCATTTTCTCCAATGATAGCCCCATCTAAAATGGTTGATCCCATTCCGATTAATGCGCCTTTTTTTAATGTGCAGCCATGTAAAATCACATTATGTCCAACAGACACCTCATCCTTCAGTATGAGTGGTGATTCCTCATATAGATGGCAAGTTGAGTTATCTTGGATATTACATTTTTTACCTATTTTTATTGGCGCTTCATCACCACGAATCACGGAATTAAACCATATACTTGACTGCTCCCCTATGGTAACATCACCCATGACATGTGCACCTGGGGCTATATAAGCAGAGTCATGAATGTGGGGTTTCTTATTTTGAAGAGAATAAATCATCTAGCAAAATCCTTTCTTATATAGTAATATGCATATAAATATAACATAACACTATTTTAACGTGAGGTGAAATAATGTGAGAGATTTATGCAAAAATTTAAATATCCGTTATCCCATTATTCAAGGTGGTATGGGAAATATAAGTAATGCTGTCCTGACTGCTGCAGTTTCAGAAGCTGGTGGGTTAGGGACAATTGGGGTTGGTACAATGGAACCTCAGGAAGTAGAAAAAATCATTAAGGAAACAAAGGAGAAAACAGAGAAACCTTTCGCTGTAAACATCCCAATTAATGTGACACCGTATTTAAATGAAGTTATAACGCTCGTTTTACAATATAAAGTACCAGTAATATCTTTGTCAGCTGGAAACCCAGCTCCTTTTATAAAAAGCTTTCATGATAATGGTATTAAAGTAATTACCGTTTGTGGAGCTGTTAGACAAGCAAAGAAGGCAGAGGCAGCTGGAGCAGATGTCGTTGTGGCTGAGGGATATGAAGCCGCAGGTATAAACTCGACACTTGAGTCAACCACATTGACACTTATCCCGCAAATTGTAGAACAAGTGAATATTCCAGTTGTTGCTGCTGGTGGTATAGGAAATGGCCGTGGCCTAGCTGCAATGTTTATGCTTGGGGCAAGTGGAGTACAAATGGGGACACGTTTTATCGCAACAAAAGAATCACCATTTCATTCTAACTATAAAGAAAAAGTATTAGCTGCAAATGATCATGAAACGTTTGTTGTAGGAAGATCAGTTGGAAGAATTAGAAGGGTATTAGATACAGCTTATGCTAGAACACTAATCGACTCGGAGAAAAAAGGCATTGAATTAGAAGAATTTAATAAAATGACTACGGAAGAATATCACAAAATTGGTGCATTAGAAGGGAAGCTAGACCAAGGATTTATAAATAGTGGCCAGATAGCAGGACTCATCAAGGACACACCCACAGTCAAAGAATTATTGGATAACATGATGCTTGAAGCAAAAAATGCGATCCGTGAACGACAAAATAGCATTGGAGAAAAGCCTCTATAGAGGCCTTTCTCCTTTTTTATTTATAAAAATTTCTGAAAAAGTGTTGACAAATTATCGAAATACAATTAATCTAAATTATATAATAAATTTAATATATGCCGTTTTTTAAACGTTATACTATATAAACGGCCACTTCGGAATATTACTTGAAAATGAATGAAACCGATTTTAATGGTTTGTTAAGATAAATCGATGGAGGGATAGAGATGGATCAAGAAAATGTGTATGATGTTACGATTATCGGTGGCGGACCAACTGGTTTATTCTCCGCTTTTTACGGAGGATTAAGACAGATGAAGGTAAAAATAATAGAAAGCATGCCACAACTCGGGGGGCAGCTGGCTGCTTTATATCCAGAAAAATATATATATGATATTCCAGGATTTCCAAAAGTTACTGGAAAAGAATTAGTAGATAGTTTAAAAGAACAGACAGCTCAATTTAATCCGACAATAGTTCTCGAACAATCTGTATTAAACATTGAAAAAAACGAAGGCGTTTTCACATTGACATCCAATACTGGCGAAAAACATTATTCGAAAACAATTTTAATTACTGCAGGAGTAGGTGCTTTTGAACCAAGAAAACTAAAACTGGATAATGAAAGTAAATTTGAAAAAGATTGCTTGCATTATTTTGTGGACGATATGAACAAATTCGCTGGAAAGAAGGTTACGGTCTTTGGTGGGGGAGACTCTGCTCTTGATTGGGCTTTAATGCTTGAGCCGATTGCTGAGAAAGTTACCTTGGTGCATCGACGAGATAAATTCCGAGCACATGAACATAGTGTTGAATTATTGAAAAAGTCTTCTGTAGAAATTATGACCCCTTTTGTTCCTGATGAACTAATTGGAGAAGATTCGATAGAACAAGTAATATTAAAGGAATCAAAAGGTGATAAAAAAGTTTCATTAAACACAGATATAGTGTTGGTTAATTACGGTTTTATATCTTCTCTTGGCCCAATTAAGGACTGGGGCTTAGAGCTTGAGAAAAACTCAATTGTCGTAGACTCTAGAATGGAAACAAATATTGAAGGAATTTATGCTGCAGGTGACATAAATACGTACGAAGGTAAAGTGAAACTAATAGCGACTGGTTTTGGTGAAGCACCAACTGCAATCAGTAATGCTAAAGCAAGCATCGATCCAAAAGGAAGAATTCAGCCGTTGCATAGTACTAGTATTATGGATAAAAGATTAAAAGAACAGGAAGAAAAAGAAAAGGAAACAGTTCGTGGCTAAAACGAATTTAATAGATACGTATAATAATCCTATAAAACAACGGATAATTTTGTAAGCTTAAATGTAAAAAGGAGTAGATGTGTTATGTTCACAATAGTCAATAGAGAAACTTGTATTTCATGTGGTGCATGCGGTGCTTCGGCTCCAGATATCTTTGAATACTGTGATGAAGGTCTTTCATTTGTTACTTTGGATGATAATGAAGGTACGGCTGAAGTTCCTGAAGAGTTTGAAGATGACGTGGAAGATGCATGTGATGGATGTCCTACTGATTCTATAAAAATATCAGATTCACCATTTGATGGGGATCCGGAAAAATTTGAATAAAATCATTATGTAATAGAAGGTGTTACAAAATTTGTTTTTGTCCTACCTTCTATTGTTTTTTTGTTGTTAGGAATTTATATAATTTTCAAAAAATACTTGACCTCCATATAACAAAATGATATTATTCGTATGAACTTCGTTATAATCGCTCAATTTTTTTGAAAGCGTTTTCCTTGTTAATCTGTTATGAAAATAGATTTAAACGATACGCTCACGCCTTGATATAAACATAAAATTTGTAATATTTTGTTATTTTATATAGGTAAATATACTTAGGAAATAAAAAGTACTTTAAATAAAGGGGTAAACATCATGAATGGTGTTGACGGTTAACATTTTACAGTTAACAAAATTTTAAAGGGGGTATTTCATGGAAATAAAAAAGGTAGCCATGAATAAAAATGACCTTGATAGAATGGAGAAAATGGCCGGGCATGAACAAGTAATGTTTTGTAATGATCCTTCTGTTGGCTTAAAGGCAATTATAGCGATCCATGATACAACGTTAGGACCAGCCCTGGGAGGAACTAGAATGTATCCATATGCTACTGTCGATAAGGCTCTGGAAGATGTTCTACGTTTATCAGAAGGCATGACATATAAATGTGCAGCAGCGGATATAGATTTCGGAGGCGGGAAGGCAGTTATCATCGGAAATCCAAAAACAGATAAGACTGCCGCATTACTTCGTTCATTTGGACAGTATGTAGATTCATTCAATGGCAGATTTTATACTGGTACTGATATGGGGACAACAATGAATGACTTTATACAAGTATCAAAAGAAACAAACTTTGTTACTGGAATACCAGAGGTCTATGGTGGTGGGGGCGACTCGTCTATCCCCACCTCCCAAGGTGTGATTTATAGTTTGCAAGCGACTAGTCAATATCTATCTGGAAGTAGAGAATTGGGAGGGAAGACATATGCCATTCAGGGGTTAGGAAAAGTAGGTTTTAAAGTTGCAAGTTATTTATTAGAGATAGGGGCAAATGTGTTTGTTACAGATGTTCATGAAGATGTATTGGAAAAAATAAAAAGAAAAGCTAATAATCTAAAAGGATCGGTAACAGTAGTAAATAGTGATGATATTTACGGGGTTGATGCTGATATATTTATACCTTGTGCAATGGGGGGTGTGATCAATGATCATACCATTGAACAGTTACGTGTTAAGTCTATCGTAGGTTCGGCAAACAATCAATTGCGCAGCACTAAACATGCTAAGGATTTACATAACAAAGGAATCCTTTACGCACCAGATTACATTGTTAATTCGGCTGGTCTTATTCAAGTTGCTGATGAGCTATATGAACCAAATAAGGATCGTGTGTTATTAAAAACGAAGGAAATTTACCAGTCTCTCCTTGAAATCTATCAACAAGCTGCTGTAGAAGGGATGAATACTCTAGAAGCAGCAAACCATAAATGTAGACAAAAAATAGAAGAGCAACAACATCGAAATCATTTTTTTTCACGGGGAAGAAGACCTAAATGGAATATACGAGAATAATTAATTAGGCTCTTAAATAATAAATGAAGATTTCCTAATATTTTAAAGAATAGTAAAAATTTAGGACTTGTGCAGATGGGAAATACTAGGTATAATGATGTAAATATTTTAAAAATTTAAATAGGAGGGAATATTCATGAAAAAATGGTTGCAATTTATTCTTATCGCTTTAATCAGTATCATCACATTAGCGGCCTGTAGCTCAAATGAAAGTTCGAAGGAAGCAGAAGCTGATGATGGAGACGATAAAAGCTCATCAGCTGATGGAGAAACATATAAAGTAGGTGCTACTCAAATTGTGGAGCACCCATCGCTTGATGAAGCTTATAAAGGGTTTCAGGACGCATTGAAAGATGCGGACCTGGATGTCGAATATGATTTTCAAAGTGCTCAAGGGGATCAAAATAATGTAAGTACCATTGCCAAAAACTTTGTCGCTGATGATGTTGATTTAATATTTGGTAACTCAACTCCTAGTGCACTAGGCGCCTTACAAGCAACAAGTGATATCCCAATTGTATTTACATCTGTAACAGATGCGGTAGAAGCAGGTTTAGTAGATTCGATGGATGAAGCAGGTGAAAATATTACAGGAGTTCTTGATCTTCATCCCGATTCAATAGAAAAGACAGTTGAATTTATAGATAAATATTTTGAAGGGGCTAATGTAGGATTAATTTATAATGCAGGAGAACAAAACTCGGTAACACAAATTGAAGCGGTAGAAAAGGCAGTGGAAGGAACTAGCTTAAGCACCTCTGAAAGAACTGTAGCAAACTCTTCTGAAGTACAACAAGCTGCTACAACATTAGTGGGTAAAGCTGATGTGTTTTACATCGTAACAGATAACACAGTAGTATCTGCTTTGGACAGTGTTGTTGGTGTAGCGAAGGAACAGGGAATACCTTTAATGGTTGGGGAGCCTGATTCACTGGCCAGAGGTGGATTTGCAACGTACGGAATTGACTATCATTCGATTGGTTATCGGTCAGGAGAGATGGCTGCGGAAATTTTAGCAGGCGAGAAAACAACGAAAGATTTCCCAGTTGAGCATCCTGAGGATATTCAATTATTTATTAATAAACAAGCTGCTGAAGAACAAGGAATTGATTGGAATGATGAATGGGATGAACTTGCTGAATTTGTAGAGCCAGAAGAATAATAGATGGTTTTACAGTTTATTCGATTCATTTAAATAGGCAAGCAAAAAAGCTATGTATATGTAAATGCTAAGGCGTGCTTAAAAAAACGAATGTGCACGTCTTAGCTTCCCCACCATGAAAAGGAGGAAATTATGTTAATTTCACTATTTGGTGCATTTGAATCAGGTATTATATATGCAATTATGGCATTAGGTGTTTATTTAACTTTTCGTGTGTTGGATTTTCCTGACTTGACGGTTGATGGGAGTTTTGTAACAGGCGCAGCTGTAGCTTCTATAGCAATAATAAGTGGCATACCACCTATAATCGCAACCTTAATGGCAGCTGTTGCAGGTTTCTTTGCGGGTTGTGTTACTGGTTTATTGCATACGAAAGGTAAAATTAATTCATTATTATCGGGTATTCTTATGATGATTGCTCTTTATTCTATTAATTTAAGGATCATGGGACAGCCTACATTACCTTTGTTAAATGAAACAACTATTTTTAAACAATTAGAGTCGATCTGGGCAAGCACGGGAATTAATTCTTTTTTTAATAGTATATTAGGTTCATTAGGAATGGACAACACGCCAGCAACATGGTCTATTCTAATTGTAATGATCATAGTAACAATTGCCATCAAATTACTTACTGATTATTATTTGAAAACGGAAGTTGGACTCGCACTAAGAGCAACTGGGGATAACCAAAAAATGATCCGTAGTTTTTCTGCCAATACGGATACATTGATTATTGTTGGTGTAGGTTTCTCAAATGCACTTGTAGCATTTTCAGGAGCTTTAATTGCCCAACACGGGGGCTTTGCTGATGTCGGTATGGGAATTGGGTTAATTATTATTGGTCTGGCATCTGTAATAATTGGAGAAGCTTTATTTGGAACAAAAACAATTGCGAGAACAACACTCGCAGTAATCGGTGGAGCTATTGTTTACCGAATCGTAGTAACATTGGCCCTTCAAGCAGAATTCCTAGAAACAGGGGATATGAAACTAATCACAGCTTTATTGGTTATTGCAGCTTTAGTAGCACCAAAAGCCATTCGTACTCGAAGGGAGAAAAAACGCCGTTTACAAAAACGTACCGAGCTGAGTCGCTATAAAGTGGAGGAGGCGTCGTAATATGCTTCAATTACAAGATATTGCTATTACTTTTAATGAAGGAACTCCAGACGAAAAAAAAGCTTTACAGTCTATCAAACTGGAATTGAAAAAAGGGGATTTTGTAACGATCATTGGAAGTAACGGTGCAGGAAAGTCCACCTTAATGAATGTAATTTCAGGTAATCTAACACCAGATGTAGGTGAAATATCCATAAATAATAAGCAGGTTACACATTTACCTGAGTATAAGCGATCGGCTTTTATTGGACGTGTATTTCAGGATCCTATGGCTGGAACAGCACCATCCATGACGATTGAGGAAAATTTAGCAATGGCTTATGCGCGTAATAAAAAAAGGAAATTGCGACGAGGTGTAACTGCAAAACGAAAGGTATTGTTTAGAGAATATTTAGAGACTCTGAATTTAGGGTTGGAAGATCGCTTGACAGCAAAGGTAGGATTGCTTTCAGGCGGAGAACGCCAGGCACTCTCCTTGTTAATGGCTACTTTCACCGATCCGGATATCTTATTGTTGGATGAACATACTGCAGCACTCGATCCCTCACGAGCAGAACTGATTACTCAATTGACATATGATATAGTTGAAAAATTTGATTTAACTACACTAATGGTTACACATAATATGCAACAAGCATTGGACTTAGGAAATAGGTTGTTTATGATGGATAAAGGGCAAGTTATTTTTGATGTAGAAGGTCAAGAAAAACAAGCACTAACGATTGAAAAATTATTGCATGAATTCCAGAGAATACGTGGTGAGCAGTTTGAAAGTGATAAGGCAGTATTAGGGTAATGATAACGGATAAAGGTACGGGGCTAATCTCCTGTACCTTTTTTGTTTGGGAATGCTTTGCAAATAAAATTGATGGGTTTTAAGGCTGATTTCGTACAACTTTAATATAATACAAAAAACACCATTCCCTATTTGGAAATGGTGGTGATTCAACATTTAACTTGTATATCTTGATCTTTGTCGACTTCGCAGGTCTTTATCATTCATCAAAGAATGAGTAGCTAAACAAGCGATAAATGCAATCATTGCACCAGCAGCAACATCTGTTGGATAATGGACGCCTACAAAAATTCGTGAAATGGCTATAAGGATAGCGAGTATGATTAATCCCGATCCAAGCCTCTTATCTTTTGTAAAAAAGGCAAATGCAATTGCAAATGCGCCTGTAGCATGGTTACTAGGGAAAGACGGGCTATCTGCAGCTTTATCAATGAGCATGGTAATGGGTCCTTCTATTTCCGTAAAAGGACGTGGTCTGAAATAGAATATATTGATAAGATAATTGGCTCCTATGGCCAAAATAACAGTAAAAATCGCAAATAGAACGATTTTTTTGTTTATCCGTTTATCGCCTTTTCTAAAGAACCAGATCCAAACTAAAATGAGTAGTATAATATACGGACTAAAATCAGTAAGTAAAATAAAAAAATGATCAAGCAATGTATTCTTATTTGCTAAATTGTTTATTAATTGGAATAAATATACGTCAATATTCATGTTGGTTACTCCATTCTAATCTAGTAGTAAACAGTAAAAATAATAATACTACCTTTGATTACTTTGCATTAAATTAACCATCATATTAACATATATTATCCATTATGCTAAGTAGTTTCCAACTAAAATAAGTGAATCACACTTTGTCACGTTTAATCTAAAAAAGCACTGCGGGGTGAAGTGCGCGATCATAAAAGCTATTCTATCCAATCATTTTATTGATTGTTTTTACTAAAAGCGCTTGAAATTTCTGTTTATCCTCATCCGTAAATGGCTTTGGCCCTTTCGTTCTTTGTCCGCTTCTTCTTGCTTTCGCATTCACATGACGTGAGGCTAGCAGCTGGTCAATATTCGTATCCGTATATGCAAAACCTCTAGGATGAAGGACGATGCAATCTCTGCCTAAACCAAGTGAGGCCAGACCATAGTCCTGTGTAATTAAAATATCACCATGATTTGCTAATTCCATGATTCGATAATCTGCTGCATCTGCTCCAGAGTCAACATAAACAGTTTGTACGCCTACTGTCTCTTCTTGATGTGAAAAATGGTCAAAGCTTTTAACAAGCACTACTGGAATGTTAGCATTTTTTGCAATGGAAATAACAATATCATTTACTGGACTTGCATCTGCATCAACATAAATTTTCTTCAAGCACGTCACTCCCTAAGTGTTTGATCAGTACACTACTTTCTTAAATTATCATGATGAAAAGAAAGTGGTGATGGATGCTATATTATCCTTTATTTGCCTTTTCTAACATTCGATTGATTTGATCTGCCGACTCGGAAATGGTTGTTGCTGCCTGGACAATATCATTTGTTACCTGATCTAATCCTTCTAAATCGCTTTGTATACTTTGATTTGTCAGTTTGGTGTCTTTCATCCGATTATCGATTCTCTCAAAGGCAATTTCGGTATTTTTCATTTGTTCGCGTACCGCTAGTAAATGCTCGCTTGCTTCCTCCATTGATGAGGCACTTACACCAACCTGACTATTGGTCTTATTTACCAATTGTGTAACATCCATGACTGATTTACCTGTTTGTTCAGCTAATTTACGCACCTCGTCTGCAACTACCGCGAATCCGCGCCCATGTTCTCCTGCATGAGCAGCTTCAATGGAGGCATTTAAGGCTAATAAATTGGTTTGATCTGCTATTGACTTAACAATTTCAATGATTGATTTTATCTGGTTTGAAGTTGTTTCTAGACTTGAGATTTCCTCATTGACTTTGATCACACTGGATTCCATGCCCTCTAAAGAGTTATCCATTACATTTAGTCGGCTTTTTCCTTGTTCAGCCGCATCTTTTGCTTCTTCCGCTATTTCGGTACCTGCTTTCGAGTTAGTCGTAATCATATTGATTTGTGCTGTTATTTCTTCGATAGAAGCGGTAGTCTCTTCTGCTAAAGAGGCCAGCTCCGTTGATGTCTGCTCTAATGACTGAACAATATCTGTTTTAAATTTTGATTCCTGATCTTTTATCTCCATTATTTCATCATCATAAGCCTCCAATACTACCTGTTGCTCTAAATTAAGGAGTTTATTTATCGTATGAACACCCAGTAGCAAATCCTCTTCTGATTTAAAGTGTTTGTACAACAATTCGGTTACACTGTGAAAAATTTTTTGGAAGGAGGCAATATACCATTTTTGTGTTAACCCAATTTTAACATGAATAATAGCAATTTTTTTTCGTTTTGTAATAAAATCATCCGTTATAACTCCTGAAAACATTTCAACAATATGTCTTCTTAATGATTTTTTTAATTGTTCAATAGAACTATATTGGTTAATAATATCGATTAGTGGTGCGTGTTTTTCTAGATTTTCATAAAAACAATCAACAATAGGAAAAATGTTTTTTTCAATATAAGGCAGTAGTACTTGGGCCACAGCTAAATCTGCTATTGTCAAATCAAGCATGTTTAATTGGTCCTCTAAATCAGACCCAGGTGATACTTGTAATATTGGTTTCATTTGTTTACTTACATTTAGTAAAGAATCCGCCGTTTGGGGTATATTCTTTTTAAATAAGGATAATTTCATAATAATTGTATCTCCTAACTTTATTAATTTGACACTATTAATATCGGCAAATTAGCCCTAAAATCAAGTGATCTTTTGTAAATGATTCTATTCATGGTATAATCAATAGGTCAAAAAAAGGAGAAACATACCATGTATCCTTGGGATTAATTAATATTTCAGACAAGCAAATAAAAGGGAAATGACTCAGATCCTTTGCAAAAAAATAGGGGGATTATATAAATGAAAAGTTTTTCCATTAATCATTCTAGAACGGTGCAAACAAGGTTGATTCTACCTCCTGATACGAATCATTTAGATACAATATTTGGAGGGAAGGTCCTTGCATATATTGATGAAATTGCTGCACTTTCAGCAATGAAGCATGCGAATAGTACAGTCGTAACAGCTTCCATTGATTCGGTTGATTTTGTTTCTTCCGCTACGGCAGGTGATGCATTAACGTTAGAAGCATGTGTTACATATACAGGTACAAGCTCTATGGAAGTATATGTGAAAGTTACAGCTCATGACCTTATAAAAGATGAAGTAAGATTAACAACTGAATCGTTTTTGACACTGGTTGCTGTAAATGAACAAGGTAAGCCTATTTCCGTACCAAAAGTTTTTCCTGAAACGGAAGAGGAGAAGCACTTATATGAAACAGCACCTAAGAGAAGAGAAAATAGAAAGAAGAGATCTCTAATAAGATGAGTAGTACACTAATAAAGCTGCGGTTTATGATTCCGCAGCTTTATTTTATTAAATCTTGATGAACCTGTAA
Organism: Virgibacillus alimentarius; assembly: GCF_017874635.1. Lineage (NCBI taxonomy): Bacteria > Bacillati > Bacillota > Bacilli > Caryophanales > Bacillaceae > Virgibacillus > Virgibacillus alimentarius. The sequence goes on along the minus strand of NZ_JAGIKX010000024.1, from coordinate 5,105 downwards.
TCCAGTCTGATCTATGACTAATGCATCGACTTCGTAATCTGAAAGTTTTTCTTTCATAAATGATGCAATCTTTGTCCCTTGTCCTCTAGGTACAAAAGAGATCATCGTAGGTCCAGCCCCACTAATAACTGTTCCATATGCTCCTTGACTTTTAGCCTCCTGCTTGATCATTTGATAGTTTGGAATCAGTTCTGCCCTATATGGTTCATGAAATACATCTTGTTCCATCATTTTTCCTGCTAAGTTATAGTCTCCGGATATAAGAGAGGCGATCATAAGGTTGCTAATTCCACTAGCAGCAGTAGCATCGTCTCTGGAAAAAGAATTTGGAAGTACACTCCGAGCAGCTTCCGTAGAAAGTTCGATATTTGGAATATACACCACAGTATCCAAATCAAGGTTTGGTAATTGAAAATAATGAATGGACTGATGACTCATTACAGCCGAAATAACCATACCTCCAAATATAACAGGTGCTACATTATCGGGGTGTCCTTCGATCTCTGTAGCGAGTTTTAGCTTATCTTCAAGCGTTAAAGAAAGACTGCAAAGTTGATTTGCGAGTTCAATACCTGCAAGAACTGCAGATGCACTACTTCCGAGCCCGCGTGCTAATGGGATATCACTATAAATAGCTAATTTACACGCTCGAAGCATTTTCCCGTACTTTTCTGCAATTTGCTTGGCCACTTTATAAATAAAATGATCGGTGTATGTAGCAACGGAAGGTAAAAGAGGAGAGTGATTTTCAATCTCCCATGTTTCCTGCTCGATTACTTGTACATTTAAATATTTGTTTAACGCCATGCCAGCCGAATCAAATCCAGGTCCAATGTTTGCAGTGCTGGCTGGAACAGCTATCGTGAATTTATTCATGACTTCACCATATTTGTTATATATTCCGTAACCTTTTCTTCGTCATTTGGAAGTGTGATTGGGTCAACGTTTATTTGATCCATTGCTGTTTGAGGATCTTTTAACCCATTCCCCGTTAATACAGCGGCAACTGTACTTCCGGGTGTTATTTTTCCATCCTTACATTGTTGAATAACGCCCGCGATAGATGCACAAGAACCCGGCTCTGCAAAGATTCCTTCTTTGCTTGGAAGAAGCTTAAAGGCGTTCGTGATTTCTTCATCAGTTACTGCATTAATGATACCACCTGATTCTTCCTTTGCTTTGACTGCAAGGTCCCAACTCGCAGGGTTTCCAATCCGGATTGCTGTAGCAACTGTTTCTGGCTGGCTGATCACTTTGTTTTTGACAATAGCGGCAGCTCCCTCTGCTTCAAAACCAAACATTTTTGGAAGACCTGTCTGTTTTGCTTCGTGATACTCCTTAAAACCTTTCCAATAGGCGCTAATATTTCCAGCATTACCTACTGGGATAGCAAGATAATCAGGTGCTTTTCCCAGATAATCACAAATTTCAAAAGCGGCTGTTTTTTGCCCTTCCAGACGATATGGATTCACTGAATTCACAAGTGTGACAGGTGCTGTTTCACTTATATGCCGTACCATTTTCAGAGCGTCGTCGAAGTTGCCATCAATTTCAACGATTTCTGCCCCGTACATGACTGCTTGAGCTAACTTTCCGAGAGCGACTTTCCCTTTTGGAATGACAATAATTGCGCGCATACCTGCTTTAGCTGCGTAGGCGGCTGCAGCAGCAGATGTATTACCAGTGGATGCACAAATAACAGATTTGCTTCCTTTTTCAGCTGCCTTGGCAACAGCCATAACCATACCGCGGTCTTTAAAAGAACCGGTTGGATTTGCACCTTCCACCTTTCCATATAATTCGATCCCTAATTGTTCAGATAGGTGAGGAAAGTAAATGAAAGGTGTATTCCCTTCGTTAAGTGTAAGAGCAGGAGTTTCCTCTGTTACAGGTAAAAATGATTTATAGTGTTGAATTAATCCAGACCAATTCATTTATTCGACATCTCCTTCAATTCGGAAATAGCTTTTTACTTCCTCGACAACTTCTACGTTCTGCAGGTCTTCTAATACTTTCTTAAATTTATCCAATGATGTCTCGTGTGTAACGACAATTACCTCAGCTAATTCATTACGGTTTTCCGGTTTAATAGGAGCTTGTAGTATACGTTCGAAGCTGATATTTAATTGGTTAAATAGAGAAGATATTGTTGTGAAAGCCCCGACTTCATCTTTTACATGCAATCTGAAATAAAACTGACCATAGCGGTTTTCTGGTTTTTTTAATACTTTTTCAAACCGCGGCTTAGTAAAACGATGTCCATTTACACCTAATAATTTATTTTTAATAACAGAAACGACATCCGACATAACGGCAGTAGCAGTTGGTAAACTTCCTGCTCCTGGGCCATAAAACATTGTTTCTCCAACGGCTTCTCCATTGACATATACAGCATTATACTCATTCTTCACATTTGCGAGCGGATGATCGCTCTTAAGAAATACAGGTTGTACGCTCACCTCTACCTGGTTATTGTCAAAGTTTGCAATACCGATCAATTTCATCGTGAAGCCTAACTTCTTTCCGTATTGGAAATCAGTTAATTCCAGATCGGAAATTCCGCTTACTTCAACATCGTTCAAATCTACCGGTGTTGAAAAAGCAAGACGTGCTAAAATTGCCATTTTTCTAGCGGCGTCTAGCCCCTCAACATCTGCTGTAGGATCTGCCTCTGCAAAACCAAGTTCCTGTGCTTCTTTTAGTGCATCATCATAAGGAACACCTTCGTCATCCATTTTTGTTAGTATATAATTAGTAGTTCCATTAACAATTCCCATTACTTTTTGTATTTTATCAGCAACAAGGCCATCAGATAGGCCGCGTAATATTGGAATTCCACCAGCAACACTGGCTTCATAAAGTAAGTCACATTTATTCTCACTTGCTGCCTGATGGAGTTCAGCCCCGTGTAAAGCGATTAGGTCCTTATTTGCTGTTACAACATGTTTTTTGGCAGCGAAAGCTTTTAATATATGATTTCGTGCTTCTTCTATACCACCCATAACTTCGATGACAACATCAATTTCAGGGTTATTTAATACATCTTCAGGATTTGTGGTGAGATATTCAGGATTGATATTAACATCACGTGTTTTGTCTAAATTACGAACCAATACACCTTTTACATTAACGCCACACCCTAATTCATGAACGAGTTCCTCTTGGTGATTTTCAATCAGGTTAATCACTCCGGAACCAACTGTACCTAAACCTAATAAACCGACAGATATATTACTATTACTACTCATATTCCCACCTCATTTTATAACAGAACTTTTTCCTTAATATAGACATTATAACCATGTCTAATGATTGATAGCAATATATTTATTTGAATAATAGTTAAAATCAGTCTAGTTGTATACCTATTTTTAAAAGTTATCCGAATAGTTTAATAAATTTGACGACCTCTTTTATATTGTGTAGAATATATTTCTTGAACCAACATATTTTAAATGTTAGGCAAACAGATTCAACCAATGCATCACTTTAGGAAATGAAGCCTTATTATGAACTAGTGTTACACACTAATAAAAATATTTCGCCTTTCTGCAAGAAAAGGTTTAAATGTTCACGATTGGGGTAATGGTTCGAAAAGATGGGGGAAGTTAGTTGATTCAAATAATCATTAACCTATACTAAGGGGGAGAGTGAGTTTGAAGAAACTGCAAGGGTATGATGCAAAGTTAATTAAAGAAATACTAAAAGATGAGGATTCGGTTATTGAAATCGATGACAAGAAATATGTTGTGTCACTCATTGAAAAACCAAAGATACCAATAAGTGATGAGTCTGAAAATAAGCCAAGGAAAAAAGTGCAGCAAATGAAGTTAGATATATTAAACGGAAAAGAGTTTGCTATCGATGATGTGGTAGAAATGATGGATCAAGGAAAGTTATAAAAACACGTGAGATAATTTCTCACGTGTTTTTATAACTTTCCTTGTGAACGAATGACCAATTTATTTCTCGAAAGGTGCAAATTCATGGACCCAGACTTCCATTTTAGGCACCCATTTCATACCGGGATGGAGAGATAATATAGCTTGTTTATATTCATCTAAATTATCATAGCCTTCCTGTTTGGCATCGTCCTCTGTTACTTCACCAAGCTTTTGCGTATAAACTTGTTCCACTCTGTATTTATGGTTATTCAACTCCATGATTTCGCCAACATCAGCGTACCTGCCATTTCTTCGAGTAGCAGTCTTTTTGCCGTTGATTACTTTTTCGATATCTTTAGGTTTGGTTATAAGCCTTTCGATGGTACAAGTTTTTGGAGGTAATGTTTGATTATTGTTTTTTGAAGTCAAAAGAACCCCACCTTTACATGATTAGTTTATTTTATATTAAGTATATTATACATGGTTAATAAATGCAGTAAATAAAATTTGTATGTTTTTGACCAAAATCTTTGTCGCTAGCACTATTGACTTTATATAGTTAGTCTCTATTGATTATTCTTTCACTTCATCATATTCGCTCATCATAGAAGTTAGCTTTCCTGAAACGAAAAGGAGAATGATCCCAAGTAAAATGGCTAATCCGCCAATGGCAATAAATATTTCCATATAACCTAGAGAGGCAGTCAAGGCCGCCAATTGCCCTGCTATAAGATTGGCAACTCCAATTGCAGACATCCATACGCCCATAAGTAGAGAGGCAATTTTAAGTGGTGCTACCTTACTGACCAGTGATAATCCTACTGGGGATAAACATAGTTCACCTAAGGTGTGGAACAAATAAGTAAATATAATAAAGGCAATATGTGCTTTCGCGATAATATTTTCTTCATTGCTGCCTGTGTGTAAAACTGCAGGTATGAGAATCATAAATCCCAATCCGAGCAGGATCATACCTAAGCCCATTTTCGTTGTAGTTTTTAAATCACCGTTTTTTGTTTTAGAAAGTTTTATCCATAGTGCTGATATGATTGGTGCAAGGATAATAATGAATAATGGATTTAGTGATTGGAACCAAGAAACAGGTACGAGGTATCCAAATACTTCTCGATCCACAAAGTTTTTAGTGTATAACGTAAATGAACTTCCTGCTTGTTCAAATCCGGCCCAGAAAAAAACAACAAAGCATGCAAGGATCATAAT
>NZ_JAGIKX010000023.1:0-49928 GCF_017874635.1 Virgibacillus alimentarius | reverse complement strand
GGATCGATTTGCTTCCCGCGCTCGACTTGCATGTATTAGGCACGCCGCCAGCGTTCGTCCTGAGCCAAGATCAAACTCTCCATAAAAGTTTGTGTAAAATTGACACCAATCAATTCTACAAATGTCTTAGCTTTACTTCTTGCATGTAGATAATCAGATTGTATTCATGAATTTAGATCAGTTGATCTGCATCCACAACCACAAGCTATCATCTATATTCTTGACATACTGGTTGTTTTGTTCAGTTTTCAAAGAGCAAATTGTGCTTCGCCGTTCAAAATGGCGACTTTATTAATATATCATGTTATCTCATTGAAGTCAACAACTTTTTTAAATGATTTTTGTGTTGACCATCCAGAGATAGTGCGCCCCTCCTACCGGGGTAAATGGGCCTGGGCGGACTCGAACCACCGACCTCACGCTTATCAGGCGTGCGCTCTGACCAACTGAGCTACAGGCCCGTGGATTGAATGGAGCGGGTGATGGGAATCGAACCCACATCATCAGCTTGGAAGGCTGAGGTTTTACCACTAAACTACACCCGCACATAAAGACGATTAACGGTTATATAATAAAGTTAAATATATTTTCGGTGGTCGGGAAGACAGGATTTGAACCTGCGACCCCATGGTCCCAAACCATGTGCTCTACCAAGCTGAGCTACTTCCCGTTATAAATGGCGCGCCCGAGAGGAGTCGAACCCCTAACCTTCTGATCCGTAGTCAGACACTCTATCCAATTGAGCTACGGGCGCTTAGAGAACACAATACTGCATACCGCACACTTCATTTCATTGAGTGCGGTCGAGAGGACTTGAACCTCCAAGGAGTTACCTCCACTAGGCCCTCAACCTAGCGCGTCTGCCATTCCGCCACGACCGCATATCAAAGTAAAAGCGATTTATTTTCCATCCATTTGAATCATGTTCTTCAAATTAGATTATTGTAGTTATTTCTCAAAACTTATGGTGAGCCATGGAGGATTCGAACCTCCGACCCTCTGATTAAAAGTCAGATGCTCTACCGACTGAGCTAATGGCTCCTGCATTGTAGTTATCCTAATTTGTATGAGCGTTTATCTTGGTGACCCCTGCATCTTCTAGCTTATTCAAGAAGGTTAGGTGCTTCGGGGTTACTCGCAGCTGATCCGGCGGGAGCTTTACTCGTTGCTCTACCGACTGAGCTAATGGCTCGTGAATTATTGCATCCCCAATATATATAAACTATTCAAAGTTATCACCCAAATAAAAATGGCTGGGCTGCTAGGATTCGAACCTAGGCTACACGGGATCAAAACCCGATGCCTTACCGCTTGGCTACAGCCCAACAAAGTGGCGGTCCGGACGGGACTCGAACCCGCGACCTCCTGCGTGACAGGCAGGCATTCTAACCAACTGAACTACCGGACCCTATTAAATTTAAAGGAATTGTATATAGTTTAAAATATGAAGGAATGACCCGTACGGGATTCGAACCCGTGTTACCGCCGTGAAAGGGCGGTGTCTTAACCGCTTGACCAACGGGCCAGATGTTAATGGCGGAGAAGGAGGGATTTGAACCCTCGCGCCGTTTTCACGACCTACACCCTTAGCAGGGGCGCCTCTTCAGCCACTTGAGTACTTCTCCAACTGGCTCCACAGGTAGGATTCGAACCTACGACCGATCGGTTAACAGCCGATAGCTCTACCGCTGAGCTACTGTGGAATGATATCAATAAACCTTTAATAATATCCACTTGTGTTTAATGTTGCTGAAAAACGTCATATATAATTGCAACGTTTTATATATTACAACAATTCCATATCATTGTCAACATCTTTTTGATTTTATTTTTCTTTAGAGGCGTTTGCCTCACAAGGACCTATTTAATTTAACACGTATAGCAAATTTCGTCAATAAAAACCCAAAAATAAATTTTATTAATAACTGAGCAGTAAATTCTATTAAAGATTAACTTTAACATAATTATGTTGTAATGTTTATTTTGCTTATAAGCAAACAATATATCATTAAATGATTAATATTAGTTTGAGTTACATTCAATTTAATTCTATAAATAACCTTTTAGTCTTTAAAAAAACTTCATTCAATATTTCATAATTGTTAACTTCCCATTACATTTCCCGCATCTATATTTTTTTACATCTACTCGCCGAATCCTCTTATATATACCGTTGCAACGTTCACATCTATATCGATGGTTATAATTATTTATATTAGATGGCAATGGACGGCAGTGTCTCGGTGAACGTGTACGCTTTAATAGGTCTTTAAATTCTTTATCACCATGCCTATACCCCTTCCCTTCTATATGTAAATGATAATGACATAGTTCATGTTTAATAATGCCGATGAACTCATTCACATCCAATTCAATTACATATTTCGGATTCAATTCGATCTTTTTTTGAGCAGGAATATAGCGACCGCCAGTTGTCCTAAGCCGGTTATTGAACTTTACATCATGTTGAAAAGGTTTTTGAAAGTGCTTTTTTGATATCTCATTAACAAAATACCATAAAGATTTTTCATCATTTAGCAGGTCCATTTAAAGATCCTTCTCCCTCGTATATTCATTTATCGTTTTTCCTGTTTTTTCTCATTAATATTATTAATTATTCTAGCATATATTCAATTAGTAGTTAATAGAAAATACCGCTTATTCGTTTACATACATACTTTAATGGTTTATTTAAAATAATTATAATTAAATATTGACTTTTATAATGTTTGCATTATAATTAGATATAGAATTTGATAATCAAATGAAGGGGAGGAGTTTTCGCCAATGAGTGAAAATAAAAAAAATACAAACAGGTTAACTACTGCGGCTGGTGCTCCAGTTAGTGACTATCAAAATTCAAAGACCGCGGGTGCTAGAGGGCCAATGTTGCTGGAAGATGTTTGGTTCCTTGAAAAATTAGCTCACTTTGACAGAGAAGTTATTCCTGAACGTAGAATGCACGCTAAGGGGTCAGGTGCTTATGGTACATTTACAGTAACAAACGACATAACAAAATATACAAAAGCGAAAATATTTTCAGAAGTCGGAAAAAAAACGGACATGTTTGCTCGATTTTCGACTGTAGCAGGGGAGCGCGGAGCAGCAGATGCAGAACGAGATATACGTGGCTTCGCATTACGTTTTTATACAGAGGAAGGAAATTGGGATCTTGTCGGCAATAATACTCCTGTATTCTTCCATAGGGACCCACTTATTTTCCCAGATCTTAACCACGCAGTAAAACGTGATCCTCGAACAAATATGAGAAGTGCAAATAATAAATGGGATTTTTGGACATCACTTCCTGAAGCTTTGCATCAAGTAACAGTTGTTATGAGTGATCGTGGAATTCCGAAATCATATCGGACCATGCACGGTTTTGGAAGCCATACATTTAGTATGATTAATGATGACAACGAACGTGTATGGATCAAGTTCCACATGCGCTCACAGCAAGGGATTGAAAATCTAACCGACCAGGAAGCAGAGGAACTGATCGGAAAAGATAGAGAGAGTCACCAGAATGATCTATATGAGAACATAGGAAAAGGTAATTTCCCTAAGTGGAAAATGTACATTCAGGTAATGACAGAAGAGCAAGCGAATAACATGCCATATAACCCATTTGATCTTACAAAGGTTTGGTATAAAAAGGATTTTCCACTTATTGAAGTTGGGGAAATGGAATTAAACCGAAATCCTGAAAACTATTTTGCAGAAGTAGAGCAAGCTGCCTTTACACCTGCGAATGTCGTCCCTGGAATCAGTTTCTCACCGGATAAAATGCTGCAGGGTAGATTGTTTTCTTATGGAGACGCTCAGCGTTATCGTCTTGGTGTGAATCATCACCAAATTCCAGTAAACCAGCCAAAATGTCCATTCCACAGTTATCATCGTGATGGAGCTATGAGAGTTGATAATAACCATGGAAGCAGAATTGGCTATGGACCAAACAGTTATGGTGAATGGCAAGAACAAGCCGAACATAAAGAGCCGGCGCTTCCCATCCATGGTGATGGCGACCGCTGGAACTTTAGAGAAGATGATGACAACTATTTCGAGCAGCCGGGCCGTCTATTCAATCTTATGAATGATGAAGAAAAAGAACGGTTGTTTGGAAATACTGCTCGTGAGATGGAAGGCGTTGAGAAACATATTAAAATTCGCCACATTGAACATTGCTACAAAGCTGACCCTGCATATGGGGAAGGTGTAGCAAAAGCACTTGGCATTACAATGAGTGAAGTAGAAGCTGCAAGTGAAGCTGAGACTTCTAAATAAAAAAGACTGCCCCAAAAAGCTGAACTGTACCTAAATATTTCGTGTTTAGGTACAGTTTCTTTTATACTTTTGTTGACAGTCTTTTTCTATTGGGCATTCTTTTTGCTGTCCTTATGTTCAACCATAGACAAGGAAATTCTTCCTTTATTTACATCAACATTCTCCACCCATACCGTGACAACATCACCTACTGAAACAATATCCATAGGGTGTTTTACAAATTTGTCTGCCATTTTAGAAATATGCACCAAACCATCTTGTTTTACTCCTATATCAATAAATACGCCAAAGTCTACAACATTTCTAACGGTACCCTGCAACTCCATACCTGGTTTTAAATCTTCCATATTTATTACATTTTGTTTTAATAAAGGAGCAGGGAGATCATCGCGGGGATCACGTTCCGGACGACTTAGTGCACGCATGATATCGACTAAAGTTGGTAAACCTATCTCCAATTTTTCAGCTATCTCTTGTTTATCTATTTCATTCAGTTGCTTGCGAAGTTTGTCTGTCCCAATATCGCCCAATTCACAGCCAAGCATTTTTAAAAGATTTTCTGTATGTTTATAACTTTCAGGATGAATAGGTGTTCGGTCTAATGGGTTTTCTCCATCCAAAATACGTAAAAATCCTATTCCCTGTTCATACGTTTTAGCACCCAGTCTCGGAATCTTTTTAAGTTGCTTTCTGTTAACAAATTTACCTGAGTCATTTCGCTCATTTACAATGTTGTTAGCAACAGTTTTACTCAAGCCAGCAACATGTTCCAGAAGTGATGAAGAAGCTGTGTTTACATTGACACCAACCTGATTCACTGCAGTTTCTACAACAAATGATAATGATTCATTTAATGCTTTCTGGCTTACATCATGTTGGTATTGACCAACGCCGATTGATTTAGGATCAATTTTCACCAGTTCTGCAAGGGGATCTTGTACTCGGCGAGCAATAGAGGCTGCACTTCTTTCTTCAACTTGCAGGTCAGGGAACTCTTCACGTGCCAATTTAGATGCAGAATAAACACTGGCTCCTGCTTCATTAACAATGATATAAGGAATACTTAATTGATTTTTAGTTATCACTTCAGATATAAATTGCTCTGTTTCCCGTGATGCTGTCCCATTGCCGATAGCGATTAATTCAATTTGATAGGTGTTGATAAACTCCATAACCACTTTTTCTGCTCCAACCTTGTCATTTTTAGGGGCATTTGGATACATCACACTAACTCCATGCATTTTCCCTGTTTCATCTACAATAGCTAGCTTGCACCCAGTACGAAAAGCTGGGTCCACTCCCAACACTGTTTTCCCTTTTAGTGGCGGCTGAAGCAATAAGTTTTTCAGGTTCTTGGAAAAAATGTCTATCGCATGTGTTTCTGCTTTTTCTGTTAAAAGATTACGTAATTCACGTTCGATGGATGGTTGAATAAGACGCTTGTATCCGTCTTCGATTGCACCTTGCAAGATTTCAACGCATTTTCCATTTGCATGATTATCAATTATCTTATTCTGTAAATATTCTATAATACGATTTAGAGGTGGTTCAATAACAACTTTTAAAACTTCCTCTTTTTCTCCGCGGTTTATTGCTAAAATACGATGAGAAACCATGGAACGAACCGCTTCGTTATAGTCATAATACATTTCATAAACACTTTTTTCGTCTTTTTCTTTATCTTTTGCCTCTGTATGAATCATTCCTCTTTTGAATGTTTCTTCCCTTATAAAATCGCGAAACCCTGGATCATCTGAAATCCATTCTGCAATAATATCATTTACACCTGCTAAAACATCATCAATTTTATGTAATTTATTATCTTCATTTAAGTATTTCTCAGCTTCAAGTGAGATATCGGAAATATCTTGTAACCAAATCTGCTCTGCTAATGGTTCCAGCCCTTTTTCTTTTGCGATGGTTGCTCTTGTGCGTCGTTTTTGTTTGTATGGACGATATAAATCCTCTACGCGTTGTAATTGGGTTGCAGCTTTAATTTCATGTTCCAGTTCTTCTGACAATTTGCCTTGTTCGCTAATCAAGCGAATAACTTCTTCTTTGCGTTCGGCAAGATTTACAGCATACTGCCATTTATCCTGAATAAGTTTAATTTGTACTTCGTCTAATCCCCCAGTCATCTCTTTACGATAACGAGCAATGAATGGGACTGTATTTCCCTCATTAATTAGTGTTATCACTTTTTCTACAATATTCGTATTTACTTTGGATTCTTTGGCAACCCATTGGTTAATATTCGCTTCCAATTTAGTTGTTCCTCCTTTAGTACATGTCCAAAATCGTTTTGAACCATCACTTACGTGTAAAGCTATTTTATCAAAAAAATTTCCTTTTTCCTATTTGATAAAAGAATAAAAAAAAGACTGACACAGTGTACAGCCCTTTTAGCGCCCATTATACTTTAATGCTATTAATGTTGTATCGTCCTCCCTTGTCCCACCATCATTTGCTGCAAAAGCTTTTGTGATTTCCTGAACATCTGAGTAAAAAAAATAATTTCGTGCTAAATCTTTATCCAATACACCATCTGAGAACATAATAAAATTCATATTCGCTTCCAGTTTTTCCTGTACTACTTTAAATGGTCTATGATATCCCGCCAAATAACCGGAATTTGGGATATTACGCTTTCTTTTCTGACCCTTTCTGACTGTCATAATACCTATATTGCCAATGGATGAAAAGGAATAGCTTTGTTCTTTGAAATTAATTTTCAAAATGCCTAAAACGACTCCCCGTTTGCCCATTAATTTTTTATTACTCTTCATAATTAATTGTTCCACAGTGGTGTGAATATTATTTCTAATAATATCAATAACAATCTCTGATGATTCTTTCGCAAATTCTCCGCTACCTAAACCATCTGCTAGGGCACAAATAAATTCATTTTCTGATTCTGCATAAAAAAAGCTATCTCCACAATAGTAATTATTCTTTTTTGCTTTTTGATAAATAGAAACTTGTACCGTTCTGTCTGTCATATTCAATCAAAAACCTCCGCGCTCTCAGATTGGATAGTTTCACGAAGCTTCCTTAAAGCACGGCGTTGTAACCGAGACACATGCATTTGAGAAATGCCTAACAGCTTTCCTGTTTCCTTCTGACTCATATTATCAAAATACGTAGCTTTTAATATTTGTTGTTCCCGATCAGATAAAACAGGAAGAATCTTTTCTAGCAACATTTTATCATCAATGTTATCATAACCATCTTCCTTATTTCCCACAAGATCTAAAATAGCAACTGTACTGCCATCAGAATCGGCTTCAATTTTCCGATCTACAGAAAGTGCCTTATAGCTTCTCCCCATTTCCATCGTTTCTAGAACTTCCTCTTCTGATACTCTTAAGTAGTTTGCTATTTCGCATATTGTAGGCGATTGCTGGTTTTCATTCGTAAGCTCATTCACAGCTTTTTTAATTTTAGGCCCCATTTCTTTAATACGGCGCGGAACATGAACACTCCACGTTTTATCTCGAATAAATCGCTTAATTTCTCCAATAATAGTTGGAATAGCAAACGACTCAAAAGATTTACCAAATGTAGAGTCGAATCTCCTAACTGCCGCTAATAAACCGATCATCCCAACTTGTACAAGATCTTCTTGAATGCTGCTGTTTTTTGAATATTTCCTTGCGAGTGATTCTACAAGCTCCTTATAAAACAGAACTATCCTTTCTTGGATTTCTTCATCTCTTGGGTCTTTCTGTAAATAGTTAATCCAATCGTAAACCTCGTCTTGTCCTTTATTGCGTGGTTGAGATTTGGTCATTAAACCCCACCTCAGTTTCACCTAAATATTTAGTCATTAATACAATTACGCCATGATTGCTATTAATCTCTACTTTATCCATTAACGCATTAATTAAAAAGAGACCAAACCCACCTTCGCGTAAGTTTTCAATTGGTTCTGTGTTTTTATATGGTCCAATTCCACCTTTAATTTCTTTCAAGTTAAAGCTTCCGCCGTGATCTGCAACCATTACTTCTAATCGATCCTCATAAATACCAAAGCCAATAGTGACTTCCCCTTGTTCTGCTCCATCATAAGCATGTGTGACAGTATTTGTTATAGCCTCTGATATCGCTATCTTTAAATCCTCAATATCTTCATATGAAAATCCTATTCTATTAGCAATCCCAGCTGTACTTAATCGGGCAACACTTACATAATCTGCTTTTGCAGGAAACTTCATCTCGATAAAATCAAATGGCTCCATCGCTCACTTCCCCCCATGAATAGTTGAATTTAAGTCCATAATCTCATTCAGTCCTGTTATGTTAAACAAACGTAGTACACGATCTTGTAAGTTTACTAGTTTCAATTGACTATCATTTTCTTTTGTAGATTTTAATGCGCTAATAAAGACTCCTAATCCGGTACTATCCATATAACTGACATTTTCTAAATCTACTTCCACTAACTGTCCTTTTTGTTTTGTTAATGGAAGAATTGCTTCCTTCAACTTTGGAGCTGTATATATATCAATTTCTCCAGCAACAGCACAAGTTGATTTATCATTTAAATTCGTAACATTAATATCCAAATTCATGAACATCCTCCTAAACAATGCATTTTGACTATTTGAGGCTAGCTAACAATCATTTATAACAAAATAAATGGATTTCTGATTCATGAGTGCGTTAAAATTTTTTACCCGTTTGAATGGCGAATTAAACATCTTTTCGCAAGATTATTAACGTAAAATCATCTCTTAATTGAAAATTTTGCAGGCGTTGAAAATATTTGTATACGCGATCAACCATTTCCTGCGCTGACAAATGAGCATGATCCCGAATAACGTTAAGGACTTCTTCTCTTTCAATAAAACGTTCACCTTGTCTGCACTCAGTAACTCCATCTGTTAGTAAAATGATCATGTCGTCTTTATTTATATATAAATTATATTGATGATATTTAGCATCTAATGAGACACCCAATACTAACCCTTTTGCTTCAATTTCTTCAAATTTGTCTCGTTTAGCATTGTAATAAAATCCAGGTTCATGCCCTGCTGAAGCATAGTGGAGCTTGTTATCTTTTGGCTGATATTGTGCGTAGAACATCGTAATAAACATACTTGGATCTACATTCCGTTCCACTACTCGATTTAAATTCTCCAGGATTGACTTCGGCTGCATCGCGTTTTCTGGAAAACTGTCCATGGAATACTTAATCATCGACATACACAATGCTGCGGGTACACCTTTTCCAATTACATCCGCTAAAGCAATGCCAATTGAACCATCGTTGCTTTCAATAAAATGATGATAATCTCCGTTCATTTGATTTGCAGGCACACTTATTACACCAATATCCAATCCTTCAATATTGGGTTTTGAGGTTGCCAATAATGTATCTTGCATACTAGCTGCAACAGCTATTTGGGATTTTAATGCTAATTGCTCCTCTCTTAATGTTTGAAACTCTTGGTGTGCCAAACCATAAGAAATCATTGTCTCCAATAAAAAGTTCATGGAACGTTGAAATTCCCCTGATAAACTTGGGTATAATTCGTCCAATGCTTGCATATGCAAATTAACTATTTCCTCTGGTAAAATATTATTCTTAAGAAATGATTTGCTTATTTGCTCTGCTCGATACAAAAATTTTTCATCTTGTGTCTCAATATAATTTTTCAATAAGCTTTTATAATTCTTTGCATCTAAATCAATCACATTACCCACGAATATACCCCCTTTTATCTACGGCTAGTATATTTTTACCGTAACCATTTAATTGTTTTTACTTCTGTACCCTGTTCTTTTTCAGATATTAGATCAAATTCATCCATGAGACGTTTTACACCCGGAAGACCTGCTCCCAGTCCTCTTGACGTGGAATAGCCGTCCTGCATAACCAGACTTATATCACTTATTCCTGGCCCACTATCAATAGCAATCATGCTTATGCCCTTTTTGTCTATAGTCTCAATCGCTTCAAAGCAAACTTTGCCGCTATCGGCATATAAATATATATTACGAGCTAACTCGGAGACTGCTGTTGCTATACGGGCTTGGTCTACCGTACCGAATCCAATCTTCTTCGCAATATCCCGACCAAGTTGACGTGCACCAACAATATCCCACTCTTTTTGAATGTTTATACAGGATTGGGTTCCCATTAACTATTCCCCCAATTCCTGATGTAGTTTAATTAAACCTTGCTCTAAATCTAGTGCTGTTGCCACACCAGTTAAATGTATCCCCAGATCGACCAAGGTCATTGCAACTGCAGGTTGAATTCCAGTTAAAACTACTTTCGCCCCCATTAAATCTGACATTGTAACAACATCACCTAAAACCTTAGCAATGAATGAGTCAATGATTTCAACAGAGGTTAAATCATTAACAACTCCTGATGTTCCACTTTTATGAATTTTATCCAGCAAATCCTCTTGAAATTGTATCGCTGTTTGATCATCTATTTCGGTTTGGATTGAAATTAATAGATAATTATACAGTTTGAGAATAGGTATACGCATACTTTCACTCCCTGTGTAATGAATTGATCATGTTTTCGAGATTATCCACTTTGGTATCAAGGTCGACTATTTTTCGATTTGTAATTTCTAAAGCGGTTGTAAAACCTTTACGCAATGAGCTTTTTGTCGGGAATTGACTAAGATCAATTCCTAGATTCACAATTGTTTGGGCAATTTCTGGACGGATTCCAACGAGGATGCATTTTGCTCCAATTAATCGAACGGCTTCAGCCGCCTGAATAATATGATGGGCAACCATGGTATCTACAACAGGAACTCCGGTAATATCCATTAAAACAACCTCTGAATTATGACGAATCACACCTTCAAGCAAGTTTTCCATAATAAATTTTGCACGTTCCGTATCGATCGTGCCAATTAACGGCATAATTGTTATATTCTCCATTACTGGTATAAGCGGAGCAGATAATTCTTGTAAAGCTAATCGCTGCAATGAAACGACATTCTCCCAGTTGCCGGAATATTCGTTTACTAATTGACGAATCAATGGTTCGACCCATTTATCTACACTTTGCAGAACTAAAGAAATATGATTTGAATCTACCTTTTCCGATTGACTAAGAATGAAATCCACCGTTACTCGTCTGAATACTTGAAGCCCGTCGGTAATATAACTTAGCGGCCAACCTAAATTAATTAGTTTTTCAGCAAAGTCTTCTAGCGTTTCTGCAGGCTCTACATTTTTAATCCTTGTAAAAATCACGTTTACGAATTCACGATTCGTGCTGTCAAATAACTCTTCGGAAATACTAGATGTATAATTTGCATCTTTTAAGGCGTTAACTTCCTCCACCCACATTCGAACAATTGTATCACTATTTTCTAGAACTATTTTTTTAAATTGACTATCCATCTGCTTCCTCCAAATAATTGTTTGAATTTGTTGTATTTTGGCACATTGACCTATATTATGCAAATCTTTACTATTTTTTCTTTTTTAATTATTGTAACATACTCAACCAGAGAAGAAGGTTAAATTTTTGAACACTAAAAAAACCCCAGCGTTATTTGTTTAACAAAGGGGCTTACTAATGGTCATACATATCCTTAAGACCGAGGCTTATTTCTACTGCTCGATCTATTTTTTTCATCATTTCATTGTCTACTTTTGTAATTTTATCTGTTAATCGCTGTTTATCTAATGTTCTAATTTGCTCCAGCAATATAACAGAATTACGGTCGAAACCATATTTTTTTGCATTGATTTCGACATGAGTTGGTAGTTTAGCCTTTTGAATTTGGGCTGTGATTGCTGCTACGATCACAGTTGGGCTAAACCTATTACCAATATCATTTTGCAGGATCAATACAGGGCGTATGCCCCCCTGTTCTGACCCAACTACAGGGGATAAGTCGGCGAAATACACTTCGCCTCTTTGAACGATCAAATCGCTACACCCCGATCACTGAGCGCTCT
The DNA here is from genome assembly GCF_017874635.1 of Virgibacillus alimentarius. Classification (NCBI taxonomy): domain Bacteria; kingdom Bacillati; phylum Bacillota; class Bacilli; order Caryophanales; family Bacillaceae; genus Virgibacillus; species Virgibacillus alimentarius. Next base: position 37,703 of record NZ_JAGIKX010000023.1, on the reverse strand, counting down.
AAAGTGGTTTCAGCCTCCTCTTCAGCCTGAAAAGCTTCCGAAGCAATTGTTAGATTTATACCTGCCATTTCTTCATAACCTTTTTGCATGGTTTTATGAAACTGTCGAATGTGCTCATCTTTTTTGTATTCTAAATAGTTCCTCGTTGCCTGACATATGAAGTCACTTAAATTGCTATTTTCATGCTTCATTAATCCATCCACCTCATTTAACAGGTTTTTAGGTAATCTTACTAAAACTTCTTGTAAGCTTTCTGACAAACCATACACCTCCGCAAACTGTTGAACGACCATTTATGAAATTCATAAACAATAATATCATTGAATACGGTGCTTTGCAAAGGCTTGTAATAATTTTTTGAGAATCATACTCTTGTTCACATTTAACTTTTTATACTGTGGTATATATTATTTCCAATTATAAATATATATTCCATTTTGCCCTATTTTTAACATATTCATTATTTAATTCTTTATTACTTACCAGTAAATACCTTTACCATCTTAACCACAAGTATAAGTATAAATTTTTTATTCATTTATATAAACTCGTGGGACCCGCTGATTTATCATACAAGGTATCTCATAATTAATCGTTCCTAAATAATCAGCGATCTCATCCATCTTGATGGAAGCGCCATTTTGCTCTCCGATTAAAGTTACTGGGGTACCTATAGGGTATTTCTTATCTAAAAGAATCATTGTTTGGTCCATGCAAACACGTCCAACAATTGGCATCCTTTTTCCTCCAACCAACACTTCTGCACCTTGTAATTTGCGAATCCAGCCATCTCCATAACCAATTGGTATCGTACCTATCCATTCGTTCCTTTTTGCTTTATAGGTCGCCCCGTAGCTAATGGATTCCCCTGCCTCAATCTGTTTCACATGAATTAACTGACTCCTGAGGGAAAATGCTTGCTTTAACGATATGGATTTCTCTTGTTTTACGGTTTTAGAAGGATACATGCCATACATTGCGATACCATATCTTATATAATGGTACATTTTATTTGGAAAACGAATGGAAGCGGCGCTGTTCCCTATATGAATGGAGACAGGTCTTTTCCAAAGACGATTAAATATGTTTAATAGGCGTTCAAAACGTTCCTGTTGTTCATGAAAATAATTTAAGTTTTCTTCATCAGCTGTTGCAAAGTGAGTATATACCCCTGTAAGCTGAATGTTAGGATTTTCTCTTATTGTTTCTAGCAGCTGTATTAACTCTTCCTCTCTACGAAGACCTACTCTTGCCATCCCCGTGTCTATTTCTATATTAACCTTTAATTTTTTAGAAAATGTATAATTACTTACTTCTTGAATCCACTCTTTTTGAAAAGTTGTCACGGTAATATCATTTTCCGCTGCTAAAAGAGCGGCTTTAGGTGAAACTCTTCCAAATACTAATATTGGTGCAGCAATACCAGCATCACGCAATTCCGTTGCTTCTTCCATCAACGCTACTGCTAATGCCTTCGCACCGCATTGTAGGGCCTTTTTTGCAATTTGAACCGCCCCATGTCCATATGCATTAGCTTTTACCACCGCAATAATATTGCTCTTATCCGGTAAACTTTGCTGCATTTGTTCAATATTATATCCGATTGCATCCAAGTCGATCTCTGCCCATGTTTCTCTGAAAAAATTTTGTACCACAATCAGATAACTCCTTTCACTCACTTGCATACGCTCTATATGATTGATGGGATTTTGAATATTTCTTAGATTCTCTTGTTATATTATTTCCTTTTCCCCTGAAGCTGTCAATTAATTTTATAAGGAAATGCAATAAAAAGCAGACCCCTTCTCTTTATGAGTCTGCCTACTTGTTGTCAATTTACTTCACTTCTTTTCCTTGAACGGATTGAGCCACTTCAATTAGTTCCTCTTTCGTTAAATCCTCACTAGCTAGATAATAATCTACACCATTATGGGTCCATTCAAGTGTGTTTTCAGAGAGTGCTCCGATACTCTGCCCCAAGTTTACAATATCTCCTTTAACTTCTTGAGGGGATGCAATTGTTGGGGCAGTATCCATTTTTTCTTGAATTAAAGTGAAATCCTTTTCTCCACTATAAGATAGAATTACACGTTCCCCATTTTCTAAATTTACTTCTTTCTTTTCTTCTAGTTCAGCGCCAGATATATTTTCTGGAAAAACAACAGATAGTGGTTGATCAGTTTCTCCTTTTGTTTTTGAAACTGCCTCATCGGTATTGTTGCTTGACTCATCTTTTTTCATCTCAAAGTCATCTTTTTTAAAGCTAGGTTTCGTGTCAAATTCAGAAAATTTCACTTCGACCAAAGCCTGCTTATCTTTATCCAGAACTTTTACTAAATCAGGAGTATACGTTTTTTTATTAAAATGGATTTCTTGAAATGGTAAGTTGTTATTGCTTTGGTAATTTGTCTTTGTTTTGAAAATATAATGCGTATCATTTGCTTCAAACTCAGCTTCAGGATCTTCCTTTACATCTTTTACCAACGACTGAAATAGATAAGGCTGGCTGCTATTTTCCGGCCAATCTGTTTGGAATTTAAAACTTTTATCTAAAGCAGGTGTCAAAACAAAAACTCCATCTTCATTTTTTAAAATAACCTGACTGCCCTTCTCATCAGCCTGGCTATTTAGAGCTACCTTGTAAAAATCCTTTTTCTTATGCCAAATATCCAACTTGTAATCCTGATCCTCTTTGCCTGTCTTCATTTTCATATCGGCTTTTGCTTTATATCCGTCCATTTCTTCAAGCTTTTCATCTAATTTCTCCACTACATCCTCTTGGGACTTTTCGCCACAAGCCGATAGTAGAATAAGACCGAATACAACTGCTATCCAGATACCTATTTTTTTCTTCATGGACATATCTCCCTTGTCTCATTTCCAATTTAAAAGCGAATTCCATTAAAATAATTTCGATTCATTTTAACTTCACGCTTTTATATCTTGAATCTGGGACCGTGGGAACATTATCACCTTTTAAGCTTTAAGAAAATGTACGATACACTTTTGAAATACCTTCAATAACATCAGATGCCATTAGATCGTAATAGGAATGCATTTCTTCAACTAGCATATCAGCAGCAGTTCCATGAATAAAACAAGCATTACAGATTCCTTGAAAAATCGATTGATCTTGCATCGTCATAGCTAATATAATACCGGTCAGTACATCTCCGCTTCCGCCCTTTGCTAATCCAGGATTACCCGCTAAACTTACGGCTTGTTTTCCATTTGGTGCAGTTATAATCGTATACGTTCCTTTAAGCACGACATACACACGGTACTTCTTAGCAAAGTCTAAGGTGTATGTAAACGGAGCTTTTAGAAGCTCTGGAACTGGAATATTTAAAAGCATTGCCATTTCGCCTGGATGTGGCGTCACGATCGTAGGGGGTGTCCTTTTCTCGAGCATAGTAAGACAGTCTTTAATATGGTATAAGCCATCCGCATCAATTACGACGGGACAATTTGCTTCCTTAGCAATTTTTCGTACTAGTATGCCAGTTTCATCCATTCGTCCCATTCCAATACCAATCGCTATTGCATCATATTTATCAAGTAAAATCTGACTATCATTATCCAAATAACCATTCATTTCTGATAATGGCAGATAAGTTGCTTCAATACATTCCGAAGCAATCGTCTCAATGACACTTTTTATTGTACCGGCCGTGACTAGGCCTGCCCCTGACTTCAAAGCAGCCTTCACGGCCATTACGAGTGAGCCAGGCATCTCCTGACTACCTCCTACAACTAAACCTCTTCCAAAGCTTCCTTTATGGGAATATGGACTTCGTTTTGGCAATGTTTTTTGAAAATGCTCTGTTTTTACCACGTATCTATGTGCATATTTTTGAAAGGCGAATAATGGGAAACCGATAGAAATAAGGTCCCATTTTCCATAAAAGGGCGCAGTATGCTGTAAAAATAAGCTTATTTTTGGTGCACCAATAACAATGGTGTAATCAGCTTGGACAGATTTGAAATCGCTTATTCCCTCATCAGCTGGAAGCCCTGACGGGATGTCGACAGATATTATGGCCTTTGCTTCCTTATTTATAATAGAAGCAATTGTAGCAATAGGCTCTCTTAATATTCCTTTAACCCCTATCCCTACCATTGCATCAACAATAATATCTGCATTTCTTACAAGATTAGCTATCTCTTTCTCTCCCGCTATTAAAGATACCGATCCTCCGCAATTAACAAATAACTGCTTATGGAAGAACGCATCTCCGGTTATTTTTTCATTCGGTACAACTTGCATAATAGAGACGTCATACTGTCGATTCAGCAATGTCCTTGCAATTACAAATCCATCTCCGCCGTTGTTACCAGCACCTGCAAAAACGATCATTTTGTCTGTTGCTTCATTTACTTTTGCTTCAACTTTTCTGGCTATCTCCCTTCCCGCATTTTCCATTAATAACTTCCCATCAATTCCAACTTTTTCTATTGTGTAATGATCAATATCGTACATTTCTTTAGCGGTGACAATATACAAATTGTTCCCTCCTACCCGCACTAAAATAATATGAGACAACCTTGTTAATTATGCAGGCAAACTTCATTCAAACGCTTAAGTTCCTGCTGTGAAAAATATTTAACATTCCTAAACCACTAGCAGCTTTATTAATTATGTTCTTCGATGATTACCTGAGCAGCAGCATAATCTTTGCTGTGCGTAATGGAGATAAAAATATGATCTGCTTCATATCCTTTTACTCTTAGCAACGGAGCATTATTTTTTCTATGTAACACTTCAATATGTTGAAAACTTAATTTACCAATACCACATCCAGCTGCCTTTGCAAATGCTTCTTTTGCAGCAAATCTTCCTGCTAGAAACTCTATCTTCCTGCGCTTATTTAGGAGCTTATTAAAAATCTTTTTTTCATTTTCAGTTAAAATCCGATTGACAAATCGCTCCTGTCTAGCCATACTTTTTTTAATACGCTGCATTTCAATTATATCGAGTCCAATACCTTTGATCATTGGGCGTCTACCTTTCTTTTTGGGTTAGTTTTTAGTAACCTAATAATGTTCATACTAATAAATGTCAACTATTATAATCATATTACCCGCATTCATTTCTGTCTAAAATAATTAGAGGGAGGAAAAGGATGTTTATTCGTACAGAGAGAAGTATAAAAGAATTTGTCCACTACTATCCGATAGTTTCTGGATTAGTAATCATTAATCTTTCCCTGTGGGTTATGATTGACTTTTTACAACTACCATTAGGTAATCAATTATTTCAGTGGGGTGCTGGCCATAATATCTCGATCCATAACGGTGAATACTGGCGTTTACTCACATCAGTGTTTCTCCATGGCGGTCTCATGCATGCATTATTTAATTCATTCGCATTGGTCTTATTTGGGCCAGCTCTGGAACAAATGATTGGTAAAATAAAGTTCATTATTGCTTATGTGGGGGCGGGTCTAATAGGAAATCTTGCTACCTATCTGATTGCCCCTACAGCATTCTATGTACATGTTGGAGCTTCCGGAGCAGTCTATGGACTGCTTGGAATGTATATTTTTATGGTTGTACTCCGTAAACATCTCATCGATCCAGGAAGTGCACAAATCGTCATCATCATTTCAATTATTGGTGGGATCATGACCGTTTTACGTCCTGGTATCAATGTTTATGCACATCTTTTTGGATTTATTGGCGGTTTTGGTCTTGCTTCCCTTTTACTAAACAATGCGCAACCCTTTTCTATTTGGCAAAACCGGCGTGTTCAAAATGACGATTCCATCCAGTTTAATCCGGATCGCTGGAAGAAAAAACGCATACCAAAGCGAATAAAATCTCGTATTTTATGGGGGGTTTTAATCATCCTTGTAATACTTGGACTTTGGAGCAGATTAAATCCATAAAATAACGGTGTTCAAAAGTAATCCGAGTTGAATATACCTAATTCTGATGACCGGTGCTGTCCGAACTTTTATGTTTTTGGTCCCCACAACGACCACAGCACTATATTTATTTAAGACTCTAGGTAAGGAGGGTGAGCCTGCCACCTCATCCTCCTTATTTTTTGTCTTTCGGCTTCTCATTACGAAATGAATACCAACCAGCTAATCGATTCGCCTGTTCGTTATCCATATGTTCTAATGCATAATGTCTTCCTGATCCCCCCGTACCTATGATGGATAGTTTCATGGTAGCTAATTTTTGTATCTTTTGAATCTTATGCTGCTTCTTCTCCAATGACTGTATCCGTTTCTGATACATACTTACTGTTCTTCTACTAATCCCACGATATCGTATAGTTAAACATTTTCCTTCTAATCGATAACCGCCATCTCTATAACGCAGAAAACCTAATAAAAGACTTAAAGCTAGTAGGACGACGGCCACCCAAACAAAGGATGGTAGGAAATAAGCCATTCCAATTACACCAAAAATAAATAAAGAGGAAACACGCAGCAAATAAAATTTCGCGGCACGTTTTGGCAGTGGAGCAACTTTATTAGACTCCGCTCGATAAGCAGGAAGAAATTGCTGCAAAAACTCATCCACTTCACTTGCTTTCATAATTGGAAATAAGATTGTCGAAAAGTCCTCTCCTTTTTCCATTGAGCCACCCGCTATTTCTGCGAATATGGAAACATAGCCAAGTGGTTGCCTAATCAAATTTTCTTCTATACCTACTGCCTGAATCCTTTTTAACGGAATTGTTATTTGTTTTTTCTCAAGCAGCCCTCGTGTGATAAAGAGTTCATCGTTATTTTTCTTTATCGTAAAATTCCCGTATTTAATTATTGTTCCCGCAATACCAAGCAACCATAAGAAAAGTAAGATAACAAGACTTAATCCAAAAAGAAAGAGAATACTTAAGCCAATGAGCCATTCAATTGTACTTTCAAAAATGCGATCTGGTATAAACTGTTCTATTTTTGCAAAAGAAAAAGCAAACAGGGCTAGAATTACCCCGACACTTCCTGACGTTGAACCGGCAATAAATAAGTTTTTTAACATTACGTGTCTAGAAGGATTAATAGATTCCCCTGCTTGAACGGGGACCTGTATTTCTGTTATTTTAAGTGCTTCTCTTAACCGTTCACCATCAACCCGTTTAACTGCTTTTAAGGAGGCCTCTGCATCAGTTCCACCTCCAGCCGTTTCAATTTGAACTTGTACTAAACGGAACAGACGGTGCACGACACCAGCTGTCAAATCAATCGATTGTATCCGGTTTTTAGAAATGTATCTTTTGTTACGAATGAATATACCATATTCGATCCTGAGTTCTTCATTCTCGACTCGATAAGAAAAGCGGTACCACGATAAAATGCTAAATGTAATCAATAGAATAAGAAAAATAGCTACACCGAGATAAATATACGTTGATGCAATTCTTTGAAATGATGCAAAAAACATTGCAATTATTGGAATAATTGCGTCCTTTATAGTTTTTATTGCAGTAAAGACAATTGTGATTGGGTGTAATCGTTGGCTAGACATCATCTTCATCCACCCTTGCCAGCGCCGATATTTGATCTCGAAGATTAGAAGCGTCCTCCATCCGTAATGCAGGTATTTCATGTGTTGTAGCTGCTGTTGAAATTGTTACACTAGCCAATTGAAATTTTTTAAGAATAGGACCTTGTTTTGTATCCACGTGTTGTACGCGTATCATCGGCACCAGTGTTCTGGACATAATTAAAATGCCATGTTGAATATAGATCTCTTGTTCAAACAATTCATAACGCCATCGACTCCACCGGAGCTTTGGGAATATGAAAACAAATACATAAGTACTTAGCAGGCAAATAGCAATTATGATAAAAACGAACCAAATTGGTACGTCAAGAATAATAAATAACACCGTAACTGCGATCGCTAAAAGCCAAAGGATGCTTACATATATTATAGCAGTGATTCTCCAAGCCTTTATTGCACTGGTAGCAATTCTATTTATCGGGGGCTTTCTCATAATTCTTCCTCCATCTTTAGGATATAATGCGTCTTCTCAATCATTCGTTGTGATTAATACTGGAAAAATCTTCACAGTCCTGATTTTATACGATGTACAATTAATTTTCCAATGTATGATAATGACCTACTCATCTTCCATGTTGCCTGTAAAAAGAAAAAATTAAGAGGCTAACTATATAAAGTCAATAGTTAGCCTCTTTTCTACTACTAGTTAATCATGTTTTCTTCGTTTTTGGAAATTTCCCTTGCGGTTACGACCGCCACCTTGATTTCGTCCGCCTTGATTTCTTTTTCCATGATACCTTTTTTTATTATTCGGACGTCGTTTATTATCTTTACTTCTTTGAGCCTTTTTCACACTGATTGGTGCTACCGAAGAAATACGGACTGGTGTATTCTTACGCTCCTTTGTCAACATTTTGAGCGCTGCAGCAATTACCGTAATTGAATCATGGTTCTGTAATAATTCGTTGGCTGTCTCATGATATTGCTTTAAATCCTTCTGTTCGATTGTTTTTAGAAGTTTATCTACAGCAATTCGCTGTTGTCCACGTTGTGCATCCTGATTGGTAGGAGGCATAATACGTTTCATTTTACTTTTGGTTACTTTTTCAATTAACTTCAAGTGTGCCATTTCTCTTGGAGTTATAAAGGAGATGGCTTCTCCTGTACGACCAGCTCTGCCTGTGCGTCCAATTCGATGTACATAACTTTCTGGATCCTGTGGAATATCAAAATTATAAACATGCGTAACACCGGAAATATCCAGACCCCGAGCTGCAACATCCGTCGCAACTAATACTTCTACACGGCCGTGCTTGAATTTATTTAGTACTGACATCCGTTTTCCTTGTGTTAAGTCACCATGAATACCTTCTGCTTTAAACCCTCTAGCCTGTAATCCTTCGGTTATTTCATCTACACGTTTTTTCGTTCTACTGAAAACAATAGCTAACTCAGGCGCATTAACATCCAAGTGGTTTGTTAATGTATCAAATTTATACTTTTCTGGAACTTCCATAAAGTATTGATCAATATTCTCAACTGTCATTTCCTTTGCTTTTACTTTAATTTCCTTTGGATCTTTCATCAATTTTGATGCAATATCACGAATTTCCTTTGGCATTGTTGCGGAGAATAACAGTGTTTGCCTATCCTCAGGAATACCTTTTAAAATATTGCGGATATCATCAATGAAGCCCATGTTAAGCATTTCATCAGCTTCATCTAAGACAGCTATTTGAACTCGTTCTGTCCGTATTGTTTTTCTGCGCATATGGTCAAGTAATCTTCCTGGTGTTGCTACTACAATTTGAGGTCCCTCTTTTAGGGAACGAATTTGTCTTTCCATATGCTGTCCACCGTATACGGGTAATGTGCGGATTCCTTTAAATTTACCTAACCGGTGAACCTCTTCTGAAACTTGAATGGCAAGTTCCCGTGTTGGAGCAACTACTAACCCCTGAATCCTTCTTTGCTTCGGATCAATTTTTTCTATCATTGGGATCCCAAACGCTGCAGTTTTCCCTGTTCCAGTTTGCGCTTGTCCGATCACATCATTCCCTTGCATTGCAAGCGGAATCGTTTCTTTTTGAATTGGCGTCGCTTCCTCAAATCCCATTTTCTCTAATGCTTTCATAATGGGATTTGATATACCAAGCTCTTTAAATGTTGTCACCTTGTTTGTCTACTCCTTTTTTCTTGAAATTTATCACTTTTTCTGACCAGTTTTATGGCTTTTCGAAACCTTCAATTTATACTTTAGAGTTGAAATAATTATAAGAGCCGTATAATTTTACAGGCATACTTAATACTAGAACTCAAGCAATATCTATATTTAACGGAATAATGTTTCACATTTTTTCTTGAAAAATTATGACCTATACTTTCTATTATTTAAAGTATAAAAAAGGCTTCTTCCATGATCGATGATGGATGAGGCCTCGACTGGAAAACTCATGAATTAAAGCTATCTTATCATAACACAAATACGATGGTAATTTCTACTACTGCAAAAATGATTTTTTTGTCATACCATGATAAAATGGTTTGTATTGGCAAAAATGATATGACTCCTAGGGAGGGGTATTATGCGGTTACCTCCGTTTAATCCTTATATAGCGGTTGTAATTGGCGTTATAGCCGTATCCACATCAGCTGTTCTCGTAAAGTTAGCTGATGGTGCTCCGGCAGCAATTATTGCTAACTACCGTTTATTGTTTGCAGTAATAATTATGGCGCCGTTTATAATAAAAAATAACAGACATGAGTTTCGGCTCATTTCCAAAAAAGATTGGTTTTTTTCTGCCCTTGCTGGCATATTTTTAGCCTTCCACTTTATTCTTTGGTTTGAATCCTTAAATTATACTTCTGTGGCAAGTTCCGTCGTGCTTGTAACGCTACAGCCGATTTTCGCCTTTTTAGGTACCTACATTTTTTTTAAAGAACGCTTCTCCCCAGGTGCTATTATTAGTATGATCATTGCTTTGCTCGGCAGCATCATAATTAGCTGGGGTGACTTTCAAATAAGCGGCGCTGCATTTTTTGGCGATATTTTAGCGTTGCTTGGTGCTATAACTGTCACTGCTTACTTTTTATTAGGGCAAAAAGTTAGAAGGAGATTATCGCTGATGCCCTACACGTTTGTCGTATATGGTATAAGCTCTATTACACTGATTCTCTATAACTTCATCTTGCAAAATCCTTTTTTCGGGTATCCTGCTAACCATTGGTGGATTTTTCTTGCCCTGGCAGTATTGCCCACTTTCTTAGGCCATTCTTTATTTAATTGGGCCTTAAGGTGGTTAAGTACTTCCACAATATCAATGGGGATTGTTTTTGAGCCTATCGGCGCTACCATCCTTGCATACTTTATTTTAGGCGAGCAAGTAACATGGTCACAGTGGTTAGGCGGCACAATTGTGATATTCGGATTATTTTTATTTGTCGTGAGCACTTCTCGTAAATCCAAAGTTACGATAGCACGAAAAAGATAAATCATTATATCTAATCAAAAAGGGGCCGCTCATATAGTAGCAAGCCCCTGTTATATATTACTTTTTGGTTTTTCAAGGAAGTTAAAAATCATTGTGTTCAAGGTATCTTTATCATCTCCTAAGCAAATAAGATGCTTGGATCGGTCGAAAAAAATAACTTCTTTATGTACGGAATTAATTTCTTTATCCAAGTAATAGGCGGTTCTTGCTGGAACCATCCCATCCTGTTGGCCTTGAGCGATTAGTACCGGAGCCTCAACCTTTTTCAAGTAAGGCTTCGTGTATCGAACTAATTTTAAAAACTCGATATTTGCCCTAAATGGAACCATCCCTATTTTCTTTTTGTAATGAATATATAATTTGTTTTCCCCAAGTCTACCTCTACAACCATCTGCAATTACCAGTCCAATGTCACGACTGATTTGTCCTAAAGATAAATATTTTCCGGATGTGGCTAATAAAACAAGTTTGTCTATATTGTATTTAGCAGCCAGATAAGCAGCAATCATTCCCCCCATTGAAAAACCGATTACATAAATCTCATCATATTTCTTTTTTAGCTGTTTCATCACGTCTTCAGCTTTTTTAATCCACTTTTTATAGGACACGTTTTTCAACGCAAGTATTCGTCCGTGTCCTGGTAATACGGGGACTTTTATATCCCAGTTCGTATGCTCTTTTAAATACTCTGTTAATGGGCCTAGTTCATAAGGGCCTCCTGTAAAACCATGTATAATTAAACACCCAACCATAAGGATTCTCCTTCTAAAAATATGTATGTATCCTATCTTATTCCCTTTTTTAACATAAGCTATAATTTAAAATAACACACATTTTAAATTTCTCCCCAACAGTACGATTTTTGGAATAAATAAAGAAGCTGATGTTTACTTATTTGTTCAGCTTCTTCATATCAACGGCTATTTATTTAAAACTCTTGATCAAAGATCCAAATTGCTTGATAAGTGGGGATACTTGCTGGACTGTATTTGCCAGTTGCCCAACTGTTGAAAACATTTTATCAAAATCTACTTGCCCGTTTTCGTCTTGAAAATAAGCTATAAGGCTATTCGCTGTGCCCATATTATTTGGGCCTGCATCAAATTGGTGTTGATTTTGATACCAATTGATTGGTTGGTGTGGTTTTGCAAAATGTTCAAAAGGCGTTTTTTGAAACGACCCTGGCCCATGTGCCGGCATGTTCATACTGTAATAGTACTCTGGTGGGGGCTGTGGTGGGACAGGGCTATAATAATAAGGATTTTCATGATAATCTGGTTGCTGTCGATAATAAAGGGATTGATATGAATTCCTATTATACAACGTACACACCCCTTTTTCTTTCTTAACTATATTATTTTATGCATGTAACTAAGGTGGTGTGTTATTTTCAAGTTAATCTTCTATCGTAAAACCGCTTTGTTTTATACTCAGAGCTTGTCTTATTTTATTTTTTTGAAATCCTAAAATAGCTCTATATTCCCCTTCAATAAATGTTGCAGGTGTTCCATAGATACCTAATTTCTGGAGCTCGTATAAATGCTCACGTTGCTTAGAAATATTCTTTATTTGGTAAAATACATTCCATTCATCCAGTTGCGCCAATAAATCGTTGCATTTATTACAACCATCACTAACGTAAATGGTCACATTTTTATTGTTCATTTATGTTCCCTCCTAGGTGTCAATTATTTTGTCACTCCTTTTTCGTTTATTTTTAATTCCCTAATTAACGGCAATCAAACGTAAATATTTAAATAATATTACATTTTCATTACAGTATTGTGCATAATTAAAAGCAATCCGCAGTGCCAGTATTTCTTTCTAGCACAACAGATTGCTCCTAAGATTTGATTACTTTATAACTTACACTTTGCTATTTCCCCTAAGTAAATCAAAACGTTTATTTTCAGCGTCTTCTGCTCATTCAATAAGAAGCCCAGCACGAATTCTAATCTTGATCTCCCTACTGTTTACCCTGAAAACAAACAGTTAAACTTCTATTTTCGACTTAAATATATGCGAATTCCAGTCCCTTTTTACTTTTTTTAATCATAATCAATAACGATAACTTCTCCGGTATATGCATCAACTTCAATTTCTGCTTCTTTTTCGCCGTTTTCAATTTCAATTTCATAAATTAATCGTCCATCATCTTCATCTAAATCGAAGTCACTAACAGTCCCCTCAAATGCATCTAACGCTATTTTCTTCGCCTCTTTTCCAGAAATAGCTGTTTCTTTTTCTGAAATATTCAGTTGTTCATTCGAATGAGTACTTTTCTTTGATTCATTATTATTATTTAATTCATTATTTTCTTTTGAATCATTGCTTTTATTTCTCTTATTTTCAGTTTCTTTTTTATCTTTGGCTGAGGTCGAAGAATTTTTAGATGGCTTTTCTTTTATATCTAAAATTTCTCCGCTATTTCCGTCAACCTTTAAATCATACTCTTTTTTATCGTTTGCTATTTCCACTTCATATATAGCTCGGTTAAACTCTGTTTCCTGCTCTAGTTCGGTAATTTTTCCTGGATATTGTTTTTTTACTATATCTCTAACTTCATTTATCGTCAATGATGGCTCAGATGGTGACGCACTTGTATGAAAAACTCCTAATCCTAAAAAACCAGCTGCGACTACACAACCAAGCACTATCCCTAGTTTCTTTTTCATTTCTAATTCCTCCCTTTTATATTCTAATTTCATCATACGCTACAAAAATGAAATATCCTTGTGAAAAAGATTAGAATTTGATGAGAAAAATGAGAAACTTATTTATACATTAATGGAAGAGTTACGATGAATGTCGTACCCTTTTTTATTTCACTATCAACAGAAATTTCACCATTGTGTGAGCGAACAATCGATTTAGCTATAGGAAGGCCAAGCCCTGTACCACCAGTTTCCCTGCTTCTAGCTTTATCAACACGATAAAATCGATCAAAAATTCGAGCTTGTTCCTCTTGCTCCATGCCATTTCCAAAATCGGTAACCTTTAAAATCGCATAATGATCTTTTTTCGAAACGTCTAATCTTACGTCCTTTTCACTATACTTTAAAGCATTATCGACCAAAATATAAATGACCTGTTTCAATTGCTCCTCGTTGCCACTAACAATAATCGTGCGTTCTGATGAAGTTAATGTAATATTACGTGTATATGCTCCGGAAAATGTTTTTCTTACGGTTTCACAAAGCTGAACAATATTTATATCTGTTCGTTTCGATTCCTCCTGATTTTTTGCTAATAGCAACATTTGCTCTACTAATAATTGCATACGATCCGCTTCAGAGTCAATTGCCTGTACTGCTTCGTCGAACACTTCAGGTCGATTTTTCCCTTGTCTTTCCAATAACTGTGCATAGCTTTTCAAGATGGAGATAGGCGTCTTTAACTCATGTGAAGCATTTGATACAAATTGTTCCTGCTTTTGAAAATTATCTTTTAAATGATCAATCATATCGTTAAATGTTTTTTCCATTTGGTATAACTCATCTTGGCTGCGATTTAAAACATCAATTTTAGTCCATTTCTCCTGTTTCATATTTGCCTTCATTGTCTGAATAAGTTCTTGAATCGGATAAAGCAAAAAGCGACTTAAAACATTTCCTGCAACGACGGTTGGAATAAGCATTAAAATTGTAGCTACAGCTAAAACAATGAATAAGGTTCGCATTGTCTCTTTCAATGCCATTAGATGTTTTGAGACTTGAAGTGTAACAATTTCCCCATCATTCCATATAATAGGTTTTGTCATTACCACAACATTTGTGCTATCATCTCTTTTTATAATTTCACGCTTTTCTTTCGTCGAGTACGCTTTTGGTAAACTTGTGTACTCATCTTTCTTCGTTAGTGTATCCAATGGAGTGCCATCTTTTTGAATAATTCTTATCATTCCATCCGTCGGTAAATAGGCTTTTAATAATTGACTCTTCGCAACGTCCGGATTTGATTGCAATGTTTCTATAATTGTGGTAGTTTGTGTTTCTAATTGATCCAATTCGCTGTCGGCAGATATTTTATAAAATAAAAAGTAAATGGAGGTATTAATAAGTAACATCATTAATAACATAAAAAGACTGGAAAACAATTGAATCTTCGTTCGCAGTTTCATTTCGCTCAGTCCTTTATCGTATATCCAACTCCACGTACCGTTTGAATATAAGGTGTGTCAAAACCTTTATCAATTTTTTGACGCAGATAGCGGATATATACATCTACAACGTTTGTATCACCATAAAAATCATATCCCCAAACTTGCTCAATTAGCTTTTCCCGGGTTAAGACAATATTCTTGTTTTTCAGCAAACAAACAAGTAAATCAAATTCACGCGGGGTAAGTTCAATATTTTTATTTGAACGATTTACTTCGTGCTTGTGAATATCAACCGATAAATCGCCTACAGTAATTATTTCATCAGTAGGTCCATTCATTGTCATCCGTTGACGCAAATGCACTCTGATACGGGCAAGAAGTTCTTCAATTTGAAACGGTTTTGTTATATAATCATTAGCACCCAAATCCAATCCACTTACTTTATCATGCACTTCATCTCTTGCGGTCAATAAAATGATAGGGGTAGTTTTATCTGTCCTTCTTACTTTCCTTAAGACTTCCAAACCACTTAATTCTGGCAGCATGATATCAAGTAAAACCAAGTCCCATTCCTTTTCTTCCATCAGTTGAAGCGCATCTTTACCATTATTCGCAATCGATGTTGTATAATTTTCATATTGAAGTTCTAATTGCAAGACTCTGCTTAATTTTTGTTCATCCTCTACAATTAAAATGTTCGGTTGACTCATGTAATTTCACCTTCACTAATATACTTTTTCTTGTACTATAGCAAATTATTTCGAAATTGTAATTAAATATGAAAAACAATCGGAACAAACAAAAATCTTGCAAGAAATATTATTTTTAGTAGATAATAGGTAGATATTATATTTAAAAGCAAACGAAACTAAAGGAGGTTCAAAAATGCTACAACTTGATCATATTGTTATAGCCACTCCTGATATGGATGAAAGTATTTCTCAGTACAGTAGTAAGTTTGCTAACAAGGTAGTCAAGGGCGGAGAACATGAAGAATGGGGTACTTATAATTACTTGTCATTCTTTTCTAATACCAGCTATTTGGAATTCATAAATATTTATGATTTTAAGACGGCAAAAGAAGCTGAAAACCCGCTTATTCAACATCTTGTTCATGTTTTAGAAGAAAGTAAATACGGCGCCTTTCAATTTGCACTTCGTACAAAACAACTAGATAAATACATTACTCACTTTAAAAAGCATAACATTCCTTATAAAGGCCCTTATGCTGCTGAGCGAGTGAAACCAGATGGCACTATTTTAAAATGGAGAATGCTTTTACCTGAATATAATTACAAAGATGAAGTTCTTCCTTTCCTAATCGAATGGGAGGACCCTAATATTGTATTTTCTGAGACAAATCTATCCAATGCAAAAAGTATAACAAAAATTAAATATGGCGGAATAACAAAAGAAGAATTTGCACGTATTTATCAGTTAAAACCTAGAAAACTGGATAAAAATCAATTGCATTTACTTAATAGTAAAATATTTTTTGATAATGATAGAAAATTACGATTTGATTTAGCTTGATCTACCCCACTAAGTTAATGAAATATGAACTTAAAATAAAAAGAAGCTGTTTTCCTAAAGTGTCAAAATCATATGGGAAACAGCTTCTTGTTATTAACCCAATTGCTGATGCAAAAACTCAGTTATTGATTCCGGGGTTTTTGTATATGCACTATGCAGATGTGCTTTTTTTTCACCGTTTTGAAAAACCAACAAACTAGGTATCCCCATTACTTCATGTTTTTCTGCTATACCTTTCACTTGATCGCTATTTATTTCGTACCAGTCATAATTATTAAACTCTTCGATAACCCCATTAATAAACATATCCAGTCGTTTACAATCCGGACACCAATCGGCAAAAAACTTAATGATGATAGGTTTTTCACTTTGGATGACTTCATTAAATTGATCTTCTGAGTTAATCTCTTCCATTGATGACCACTCCTATTTAATTTAAATTCTTTGTTTATATTCTACTCTCCTAAAAGATTCGCTACAAACAAAAGAACCAAAATGGTACAGGTAATTATACCGATTAATCATACCGAATACGAAAACCAAACTTCATACACCTACTTTTTAGTAAAGTAATACAAAAGTTTATTGTCATTTTTTAAAAACCATTTTGTGACGGTTAAGCAGATGTTTGAGCCATATCTCGAATCTGGTCCACCCGGCGAATTTTATAGTTTTTAAATAGATATGAACCAATAAATCCCCATAACGCACTAAATGAAGCACAAAGTAGTGCTATAATAGTTACCTTTAGCGGATCATTAAACCCATACATTACTGCAAATCCTGCGATGGGAGTGGCTGTTCCGGTTGCTCCGTTCACTAAACCAGACAATGCAATAAAAATACCTGATGTTGCTCCACCTAGGAAATTTGTTACATATACAGGTATCGGATTTGCCGAAATAATGTCCACTTGTGATAATGGCTCAATTGCAACTGAGATGGTTGTTTTTCGGTCGCCGAATTTCATCCGATGGAAAAAAACAAAGTTCATAAAAGATGATCCAAATACTGCTAGAGCTCCAATTGCCATAGGTACACCAGTTAATCCCAACATGGCGGTCAAAGCCATTGAACTTAAAGGTGCTGTAGCCACAACCGTGATGACACCACCTAAAATGATTCCCATAACAATTGGATTTGTATCCGTAGTTTGTGTAATAATTCCTCCAATATTTAGCAGTGTTGCGTCAACAAGCGGATCAGCATATACCGCTAATAAACGGACAAGTGGGGCTGCAACAATAATGGTAACAATCAAATCTAGTCCATCTGGTATTTTCGTTTCTATTTTCTTTACTACGAATGACATGAGATAACCAGCAATAAAACCTGGTAAAAGTCCTAGACCTGCGCATGAAACACCTAACATCAATGCATAAACAGGTGAGACTCCCATCGCGAGTGCTACAAGAGATGCAGCTGCAACACCACCCATACTACCTGCCGCGTCACCAACTTCTCCTAAAAATTCAATATGTAATAGATCGCCCCCTACGTACCGCTGAAAAGCTTCCACTAAAAAAGTAGCTATAGCAGCACTTGCTAACGCACTCATCGCTTTCATGCCTTTTGGTGCTTTATAGCTAAAAAGGGTAAAACATCCCAACACAATAAATAAGAGTACAGTTCCTTTGACAATTTCCATTATGCTCTCTCCTCTTGGTGTATTTGAATATGTTGTCATCTTCTTTCTTGCATTTTATATCCTTTTGAATATGTACTCGTTTATTGAACATACTGCATTTCTCAATGCATGATTTCATACAAGTTTATTGTTCTATTTTCTCACTACTGTATGTAATCGCTTCCTATTTACAACTCCTTCACTATATCATAGTTTAATTATGTTTAAAATTACATTTTAATGTTTAAAAATCTTCATTGTAGAATGATGAATCTGATAATTGCTTGTAACTACTTCGCCATCAGGCAGATTCAAATCATCTCACACATAAAATTGTATTATGTTACTGCATAAATCTAATTTACATCATTAATTTTGAAATAGGGTAAATCATAATAGCAATATAAACAATCATTTTTTTAACAAAGGCAAATTTAATTTGAGCAGTAATTTATGCAACATGGTAGTATGGAAAAAACTGTAACAGGAGGGATATTTACTTTATGGGAAAGCGTATAATTATGGAAGATGAAAGAAAGATAAATAACAATACGATTGCTTATCTTTACGACAAACTCCAAATTGATTTATATAGGGTTCTCCAAGAATTATATGACTACTCATGGGTCCATTTTCGTAATACGTTAAGAAATAAAATAAATGAAATCGGGAAGGAAATTGAAGTACCAAAACGTTTGATAAAACGTATTTCTCCTCAACTTGTCTGGTGGATGATTCTTCATGAACCTTTTCATAAAGATAGAACTACCATTTTAGAACGGTATATAAAGTTAAATCAATTCAAATGGAAAGACAGATGTGCTGTTTTCCATGATACTGTATCCAACTGGAAATTTATTTCACCTGGTTTTTATATAACAAAATCAGTAGAAGAGAACCAGCGAAATGGAACTCTTATTAACATTGTTGGATCGAAACAATATACAGTTGCAGTCTGGAACCATCTTTTCGAACCTCTAAAAAACGGAGAATTGTTAACTGGATACCTCTTTCCTATTGGAAATGGTATATATACTTCACCAATGGATCTGTTTCATATTTCTGTTAACGAAACACCACGAGTTACTTGGGAAGTGCTTCTACAATTTCACCGCCATAAGCTATCTTCTAGTCACTCTCCTGATCCTCGATTGTACCTATCATTAGTAACTACTGCCCTTGAAACCATTGAAGCATGAGATCATAGCCAGGATACTCCTTAAATGTTTTGTAAATTTTTATACAGGGTACATATTTATGTATCAAAAATTCCCTATTAAGAAAGGATATCAACCATAATGAAACAAACGCAATATCAACCAACAAAGAATCTGCAGTTAACAGATGCACAAGAGGTACACTACGGAAGAGCATTTAAACAAGCTGATATTGCTGGAGGATTTCGTAAACATGCAAAACGTAAACACCCTGTTTTAAAGTAATTTAGATTTTTATATAGTCACACTCTACATGCCAACTAGTATTTAAATAAGCCGGCGAGCACATAGCTTTGAGCTAGCCGGCTTATTTGCTTTATTTATTTCGTTTAGCTGCCTTTTCACGTTCACTTTTGTTTAAGATTTTTTTCCGTAAACGAATGGATTCAGGTGTTACTTCACAGTACTCATCTTCATTCAAATATTCCAGCGCCTCTTCCAAAGTCATTTCTCGCGTCTTTTTAATCGTTGCTGTTTGATCCTTTGTTGCTGAGCGAATATTTGTTAAATGTTTCTCACGAGTAATATTAACCGTTAAGTCATTTTCGCGATTGTGTTCTCCAACAATCATACCTGCATAGATCTCAGTCCCTGGTTCGACAAAGATTACCCCTCGATCTTCCAGCTGCATGATGCCATAAGTTGAGGCTTTTCCATTTTCTAAACCAACAAGAACTCCCTGAATTCTTCCACCTATATTTCCTTTGACTACAGGTTGATAGTCTTCAAATGTATGATTGATTATACCGTAGCCATGTGTTTGTGACATAAATTCTGTTGTGTAACCGATAAGCCCGCGTGAAGGTACTTTAAATTCGATACGGACTTGTCCATTTCCATGGTTTACCATATCGAGCATTTCACCTTTTCGTGCACCTAATGATTCCATAACGGGACCTGTATATTCTTCAGGAACATCGACTTGCACACGTTCAAATGGCTCACATTTCACACCATCAATCTCTTTGATAATAACTTGTGGTTTAGATAATTGTAATTCAAAGCCCTCTCTGCGCATATTTTCTATCAGAATGGATAAGTGCAATTCTCCCCTGCCCGAGACAATCCAGGCATCTGGTGATTCAGTTGGATCGACACGCAAACTTACGTCCGTCTCCAATTGTGTCATTAACCGCTCTTCTATTTTTCTAGATGTAATATACTTTCCTTCTTTTCCTGCAAACGGGCTATTATTTACAACAAAAGTCATTTGTAATGTTGGTTCATCTATCCGCAACATTGGCAAAGCTTCCGGATGGTCCTGCGGGCAAATCGTTTCTCCTACATTAATATCTTCCATTCCTGCAACTGCAACGATATCTCCAGCTTGAGCTTCTTTGATATCCACCCGTTTTAAACCTTTGAAGCCGAATAATTTACTAACCCGAAATGCCTTCTTTGTACCATCTTTCTTTAGAACTACGACTTGCTGTCCGACTCTTAAACTACCGCGAAATATGCGGCCAATACCTACCCGTCCTACATATTCATTATAATCAAGCAAAGTAACTTGAAATTGAAGCGGCTCTTCTTTCGTATCTGCTGGTGCCGGAATGTATTCCAAAATCGTTTTAAAAATTGGATCCATTGTTTCTTCCTGCTCATCCGGTTCTTCCCCAGAAGTACCATTTAGCGCTGATGCATAAATAACCGGAAATTCAATTTGCTCATCGTTTGCGCCTAATTCGATAAAGAGGTCAAGCACTTCATCAACAACTTCTTCCGGCCGAGCATTTGGCCGATCTATTTTATTTAACACAACAATTGGCGTTAAGTCTTGATCTAATGCCTTTTTTAATACAAAGCGTGTCTGCGGCATTGTACCTTCATATGCATCAACTACCAAAAGAACACCATCAACCATTTTCATAATTCGTTCTACTTCTCCACCAAAGTCAGCATGACCAGGCGTATCTAAAATATTTATAGATGTATCTTTATAGTTAATTGCTGTATTTTTTGCCAAAATCGTGATTCCACGTTCTTTTTCAATATCACCTGAGTCCATTGCACGGTCATCTACCTGCTCATGTTTATGGAATGTACCAGAATATTTTAATAGCTGGTCCACAAGTGTTGTTTTTCCATGATCAACATGGGCTATAATAGCAATATTGCGAATATCTTCTCTTAATTGCATAAACGTACGCTCCTCTTAAAAACCGACTGTTTTTCAACTGAACTATTATATCATAAAAAAAGATGAAATAAAAATCATAGTGTAACTTTACATAAAAAATGTAACTATAAATTTAGCTCCACCTAGGCTTGAATCACCTACTGTTATACTTCCGCCAGACTGTTCAACAATAGCACGTGCAATTGCCAGTCCTAAACCAGTTTCTCCACCTTTACCTTTTACAAATCGGTGAAATAGATGTGGCAGTACATCCTCAGAAATACCTTTACCATCATCTTCAATCATAATCACTTTTCTTTTATTTTCGGTTTTTACGGTAATATAAACTTGTGTATTTGCATGGCGGATCCCATTAATCGTTAGATTTAATAATGCTCTAAGCAGCTTTTCTTCGTCTCCAACAAATGTGATCGTATCATCCACATCGTGGTGCAGTGTTATTTCCCGTTCATTCACAAGTGGAAGCGTACGATCCATTACTTGATTAATGAGGTTCTTGGCACTTATTTCATTTTTTTGGTAAATGGTTTGTTCGCTATCTAATTTAGCCAGTAAGATCATTTCATTAATAATTTTTTTCAATCTATTCACTTCAGAAACCATAATCTCTAGGCCTCTTTCCCTGTCCTCCTTATCAAAAATGCCATCCCGAATCCCTTCAGCATAACCCTGTATTGTCATTAATGGTGTTTTTAGTTCATGACTGGCATTTTGAAAAAAGGTTTGCTGAGATCTCATATATCTTTGCAGTTCACTGGCCATCTCAAAAACACTTTGCTCTACTTCTTTTATTTCTCCTGAGGCTTTTATTCTTTCAATATCATCAAACTGTCGCTTTTCTATTTTTTTTAATTGTCTTTTCAACCGAGTAAGCGGCGTAACTAATTTATTCGTTAAAAAGTAGCTCAGGATGACAGCTGCCATGGCTCCAATTAAGAAAACAATCAGCAACCTTACGAAGAAATTTTGCTGTACAGCCTGTAAATCCTTAAGTGGTGTTAATAAGATTAGTTCTAGACCACTATTTGGCGGATAAAATAATATTTTTGATGATACATATTTGTTTTTTCCGTATTCCCATAACTCATCACTATTCTCTATATGATTATTTGAAAGAAAACCTTGAATCACTTCACTAGGCATAGTTGAAAATAGCACATGTTGATTATGATGATCATACATGAACATCTGCAAATCTTGTTCTCGTAAAAATGCACTTATTTCTTGAATACTTGGATCCGAACGATATTCCTTATTTAGGATATTTACGAGTAATTCTCCTTTTTGTTCTAATTGCCGGTGTTCGTCTTGTATTAATAACTCTAAGATTAAAGAATAAATTACAAAACCGGTTACTGTCATGATAACAATTAATAATGCAGTAAAAGCAGCATTAAGCTGAAATTGCAGTTTCATGCCTATGAACCTTCATTTCTCAAACGATATCCAAAACCCCATACTGTTTCTAGAGGGATATCCACCAGTTTTTTTCGAATCCGCTTTATCAAGTCATCTACTGCTCGGTCACTTCCAAAATAGTCATTTCCCCACACTCTAATTAAAAGTTCTTCTCGTGAAAAAGCTCGATTAGGATTTTCAGCAAACAATAGAAGCATATCAAACTCTTTTGTAGTTACATCTCTTTCCTCCCCCCTCCAAAATAGTCGGCGATCATCTTTATAAATTAATAAGTTCTCTGCTTTTACCTTTTGGGTTAGTGAATCGTCATGATCAGCCTTATAATGTGTCCGCTTGAATAAACGTTTCACGCGTGCTACTAATTCCCGCGGGCTGAATGGCTTTGTCAAATAGTCATCTCCACCTAATTCAAGACCAAGTATCTTGTCGATTTCCTCATCTTTAGCAGAAATAATAATAATTGGCACTTCACTTTCTCTGCGTATCTTTTTACAGAACTCATATCCATCCATCCCAGGGAGCATGATGTCTAATACCCACATATCAGGAGGGTTGCCTTCCCATAGATCCCAAGCTTGCTCTGCAGAACCAAGAACTGTTACCGTAAATCCATCTTTTTTCAAGTAGGCAGCTACAATATTTTGGATATTTGGATCATCTTCGACTATACCTATATGGTTACTCATTAGCGTCCTCCTATTCGTTATGGTTAGGTTACATCTATTTTTACATAAGTTATTCATCCTGAACATGAAAATGAATTTTTACACATTTTTTCCACAATTTTACCAATGCTATACTCAGATGAAATAGTAACATAAATAAAGATTAGAAATGAAGGGAGATAAAATATGGATCATAATGATAACAATCAAACGGAACAAAATTACTCTGATATAAACAACCAAAACCTTCAATCAGAAGGAAAAAGTCCATTATCACCCGTCTCGAAGAAACAAAAAGGAGCTTGGAAAAACACCTTATTTGGGGGAATTGTGGGTGGAATCATTTCTGCTGTTATCGTAGTTTTATTATTTTCAACCAATATTAGCTCTCCAATTAGTTCGAATAAGGATACAAATACACCTGAAACAAGTTCGCATTCGGATAAGGAAACTGCTGAAGTCACAAAAACATTAAGTTCGGAAGATGCAAATGTTTCCAGTAATCTTGAACAAGTTTCGGATGCAGTAGTAGGTGTGATTAATCTTCAACGACAAGATATATGGACACCGAATCAAGAAGCAGGGACTGGGTCTGGGATTATTTATAAGAAAGAAAACGGAAAAGCATACATTGTAACAAATCATCACGTCGTAGAAAATGCAAAAGAAGTAGAAGTTGCTTTGAATGATGACGAACGGATCAAGGCAAAGGTTTTAGGGTCCGATGAATTAACGGACTTAGCTGTTTTGCAAATTGACGGAGAAAAAATAGATACTGTAGCTAAGCTCGGTACATCCAAGGACTTAAAAGCTGGAGAAACAGTTGTTGCCATTGGAAATCCACTAGGCATGGAATTTGCAAACTCTCTTACAAAAGGAATTATAAGTGGATTAAACCGTTCCGTTCGTCTTGATACAAATGGAGATAGGCAGCCTGACTGGATAACGGAAGTAATTCAAACCGATGCTGCGATTAACCCTGGAAATAGTGGAGGAGCTTTAGTAAATGAAGATGGAGAGGTAATTGGAATTAACTCCATGAAAATAGCTAAGCAAACTGTTGAAGGAATAGGGTTTTCGATTCCTATCGATTCCGCCTTATCTATCATGGAACAACTGGAATCAAAAGGAAAGGTTGCTCGTCCTGTTATTGGAATTAGTACAGCTTCATTAAATCAAGTGCCACCGCAATATAGAAGTGAAATTCAATTACCCGAAGACATTGAAGGAGGTATGGTTGTAGCGGATGTTCAAACAGATTCACCAGCTGAAGAAGCAGGGTTAAAGCAATTCGATATCATTACAAAAATCAATGATCATGCAGTCACATCTATTTTAGAGCTAAGAAAATATATGTATTCTCAAACAGAAATAGGTGATACTGTTAAATTAGAGTTTTACCGTGATGGCGAACCTCAAACCGCAAATTTAAACTTAGCAAAACGTGAAGAGTAAGAGTAGATTGCCTCAGCAGATGATGAGGCAATCTTTTTATAAATCTTCTTCATATTTTTCATGATTTGGTGTCTTGCCATTATATTTCCCATCTATATCAGCAGATAGAAATTCCTCTACATCTTCAGCGGATCCAACGCGTTCATCACTATTTGGATACATTTCATCATAATTATCTCGATCGCCATAAAAATCTGAGGCAGTTTCGGAAGTACCATAACGACTCACTTCTTGCCAAGCATCCTCAGCGTCATAACCTACTTGTTCTTCTTCTGTTCCTTCATTTGGATTGATGTTCGGACTAAACACCTTTTCCTCGACTGGACGGGATCGCTCAAATCCAACCTGTTCCGCATGTTCGATACAAAATTCTGTAGTTGGTACCGCTTTTAAACGTTCAAAAGGAATATCTGCTCCACACTTACTACAAATACCATACGTTCCTTCATCAATGGCGTGAAGTGCTTCATTAATTTCCTCCAATTCTGTTTCTGCATGTTCATTTAAAGCTAGATCCTTTCCCCTCTCATACAATTCTGTCCCATGATCCGCAGGATGGTTATCATAATTGGAAAGCTCGCCAATGGATTCCTGTGAAAATTCATATGCCATTCCAAAGTGATCTTGCACTTGGCGGATGAGCTCTGCTTGACGTTTCATAAGCTGATCTTTACATTGTTTTTTTTGTTCTTGTGTTATCACAGCGAAAGCCTCCATTCTCATAAAAATGATTACTATTTATACTATGTGTAAAAGCTTCAAGATGATTCTGGGAATACATGGAATACGATCACAATTATGGAAATTTGATTTTTATATCTAATTTGAATTTTTATAATTTTCCTTGGTTCTTTAAAATAATTATTGTTATACTGATAAAGGAGAGAAACGTTCTTATTATTGTGTTTTACTAGCATTGAAAAATAAGGATGGAGGGATGAGGAAAATGTTATCAAAAGATAATACAATTGGCTTTATTGGTACAGGAGTTATGGGAAAAAGTATGGCGTCTAACTTACTAAACGCTGGATATCCTATTACAGTACATACACGAACAAAAGGGAAAGCAAAGGATTTATTGGATCAAGGCGCTGTATGGAAAGAAAGTGTCGCTGATATTAGTTATTCTGCAGATGTGATCATTACCATGGTCGGATATCCGACTGACGTGGAAGAAGTTTATTTCGGAGCTGCTGGCATTCTTGCTAATGCTAAAGCTGGTACCTATGTTGTTGACATGACCACTTCAAAGCCTGCTTTGGCTCAAGATATTTTTCAAAAAGCGAAGGAAAATAAACTTTATGCATTAGATGCGCCTGTCTCCGGTGGAGATGTTGGAGCTAAAAATGGCAAATTAGCCATCATGATCGGAGGTGAGCAAAAAGATTTTGATTATCTTGCTCCCTTATTTGAAATTCTTGGTGAAAATATTATTTTACAAGGTCCGGCTGGTGCAGGGCAGCATACTAAATTATGCAATCAAATTACCATTGCAACAAATATGATTGGTGTAACTGAAGCAATTATATACGCGAAGAAAGCTGGTTTAGATCCTGTTAGGGTACTGGACAGTATTACAACGGGAGCTGCAGGAAGCTGGTCCTTATCAAACTTAGCGCCACGCATGATTAAAGGAGATTTTGCTCCTGGATTTTTTGTAAAACACTTCATTAAAGATATGACAATCGCCCTTGAATCTGCACGTGAAATGGAACTATTCACCCCCGGACTTGCTCTATCTCTGGAGCTTTATCAGGAGCTTGCAGAGAATGGTGAAGCAGACAGTGGTACACAAGCTTTAATCAAGTTATTTGAACAAAAATAAACCTGAGGAAAACGCGGAATATAAAGTCTATTTTCCGCGTTTTTCGATTGCTTCCTGAACAATAAAAGCTAAATCATCATTTCCAAAAAGCTGAAGAACATTCAGCACAGTGGCATCCGGGATATACTCGGATTCCTGCTTGGCAACAGTCATTTCCAATGCTTCCCTTAATGCATGATTTTTCATTTGATCAGGATAAGCCTTCTTATACATTTCTTTTGGGTCAAAATCATTATTAATACACCACTGGGCATAAACTAAAATCATCATCTTTTCATCATTTTTGTAGCTTTCAATTACTTTATCCTCCATCTCCTTATGGTTATTCACGATGCATCACCCGCTTTTCTAAGCATAAACACCCACATAAAGGATAGTGCTTGCTTTAATTCTAATGGCAAATGTTGAATTTGTTTCATTTCGACACCTTTTTTGTAAACACCGAAGCCATCTACATATTCCAAATTATATTCTGCTACAAGTTGTTGGAATTCCCATGGCATCATTGTATTACAAACTGCTTTATGCCCATGAAGACGCGGAAAACTCTTGGCTCTTGGGCCAGCAGTAGGTCCTAAAACAGCGATACACATGAAACCTCCTTTTTTAACCACACGCTCCAGTTCTGATATCCCCTTAGCAGGTACTTCAATCCATTCAAGTGCATTGATTGCCATCAATCCATCACAACTATTATTTTCTAATGGTAACTCAATCAGATCACCCTGCAAAAAAGGTATTTTTTCTTGAGCATATTTTTCTTTTGCAAGAGCAATCATTTTACGAGAGATATCTATTCCAGTTACGTCAAAACCAGCATGATGTAATTGATAAGAGGCGTACCCATCCCCACAACCAATATCATACATTTTACTTCCTTTTTCAAAATGCTTTTCAATGAAAGCTATAATGTCCTTCCGGTTTCCGCTCTTCCACAAGCTGCTGCTTCTTTCACTCCAGGATATTGCTTGATTATCCCATTGTGTTTGGGATTCTTTTTGCCAATCAAAAGTGCTTTTCATGTAATCCCCCCAGATTCTGTATCTTTGAGTCATTATAACGTAAAAAAGGCTTATCTCGCATGAGATAAGCCTTTTTTTCATTTTATATTATTGAGCAACAACGTTAGCTGCTTGTGGTCCACGGTTACCTTCAACGATTTCAAATTCAACTTCTTGACCTTCTTCAAGTGTTTTGAAACCTTCTGCTTGGATAGCTGAGAAGTGTACGAATACATCGTCTCCGTCTTCACGCTCGATGAAACCGAATCCTTTTTCTGCGTTAAACCATTTTACTTTACCAGTCATTAAAATGACCTCCTTATACAAATATCGTGCAAAGTATAATTGAATCAAATACCTTTACACCACTTTGATAAAGAGATCGTAAAGTATTAGTGAAACTTCAATTTCCTTTTGCTATTTATTACTTTACTTGTTTTGAGCGAAGAATGCAAGTATTTCTATACAAATTTAGCAAAAAATTATATTTACCTTTTAAAACAATAGAAATATGCTGGTACACCTTTCACAAAACCTTTTTGATTTTCACTGTTAACGAAGTGTTTAAAATTTAAGCCTCCTCTATCGTACTCATCGGACTAAATAATTCATAATTACGATTTTCTTTTGGGACATCCCATTCCTGAAGCGCACTGTCTATTGCTTTCAAAAAGGGAAGAGGCCCACAATAATAAAAATCTTTTTGGTTATCTGATAACACCTCTTTTAGCCAGTCTAAATCAACAAAGCCTTCTTTGTCATAAAATTTTTCGGCTCGATCACGATCTGTAGGATGCGAGTAACATACATATGATGTTACATTCGGAAGTTCCTCCGCCAACTTCTTCACATGTTCCTTCATCGCATGAACCTTACTATTTTGAGCTGCGTGAATAAATGTGATTTCACGTTCTGCATGTGTCTTTATCAATGTATTGAGCATGCTCATCATTGGAGTTATACCCACTCCTCCACTTAGCAGAACAATCGGCTGCTTGTCTGATGAATAGGTGAAATCACCAGCTGGAGCTGTAATGGGTAAAGTATCCCCTTCTGAAACATCATTATGGAGATAGTTTGATACGATTCCAGCTGGTACACCTTCCTTTGCATCTTCACGTTTCACACTGATACGATAATACTCCTTATTAGGAGCATCTGACAAGCTGTAATGTCGGATATGCGAATATTTTTCACCGTCAATATCTGCTTGTATGGTTAGATATTGCCCCGCTTTGTAAGCAGGAAGAGTTTTACCATCTTTAGGCTTTAAATAAAAAGAGGTAATGACTTCACTCTCTTTTACTTTTTTATCCACATAGAAAGAACGGTTCCCGATCCAACCACCTGGTTGTTGTTCCGTTTGTTGATAAAGTTTACTTTCAATTTTAATAAAAATATCTGCAATAGCTTGATAAGCCTTTTCCCACGCTTCAATAATATTATTGGTTGCCGCATTACCTAATACATCTTTCACAGCATCAATCAAAGCTTCCCCCACAATTGGATATTGGCTAGGCTGAACGCCTAAGGCACGGTGTTTTTCCGTAACCCTCTTCACCATTGACTGAACCGCCTTTAAATTATCAATATTAGCTCCCGCTAAATAAACGCCATATGCTAATGCACCTTGCTGAATGCCGCGCTTTTGGTTTGTTTGGTTAAACATGTTATATAACTCAGGTACACGAGAGAATAACAACTCATAAAATCTTTCTCCAATTTCTTGACTGTGCTCTTTTAATATAGGAGCAGTTTCCTTAACGACTTCTATTGTTTTTGCATCAAGCATTTCCTTTCTCCTTCCTTAAACATATTGATGACATTGTTATTTTATCCATTCAACATCTCTTTACCCTATTTTTAAAAATCATAAATCATTTCTACAGTGAGGCAATCATGCTACTTGATTTACATTCGATTCCAATCATGTTAATATATCCTATAAACCAATCATCCTACAACTTTTAAGGGGCGTAGAAAATGTTAAAAAAAGCAAATCGCATGTCCTTAGTAGAACAAGTTATTTCCCAAATAGAGAATCTTATTGAAAGCGGTCATTGGACCGTTGGAAGTAAACTTCCACCGGAAATGGAATTGATGGAGAAATTTGAAGTTAGCCGAAATACATTAAGGGAAGCAATACATGCTTTAGTTCATGCAGGATTATTAGAAACAAAGCAAGGAAGCGGCACGATTGTGCGCTCTTCAAGTGCTTTAGAGGCTACTATGCATCGTCATATCGCAAAATCCAATTTGGTAGAAACTTTAGAAGTCCGACTAGCGTTGGAAAGGGAAGCAGCTCAGCTTGCTGCAAAACGCAGAGGTGAAGAAGATATAGATATACTAAAAACATGCATTAAACAATGCCGAAATGCGGCTGACAAAGGTGAACTAGAGGAATTCATTTCAGCAGATATTAAATTCCACAAATCATTAGTAAAAGCTGCAAATAATCAACTGCTCCAGGATTTATATGAACACATGACAGATCCTTTATACTTCTCCATACAGGATGTAATGGTCATGGATTCTGAATTTGACTATGAAAAAGAGATACATAGCGAACTGTTAGAAGCAATTTGTCAAAAAAATGTAGAAGACGCAACAAAGTATGTCAACGAATATATTAATGAATTTAAAAAAAGATTAAGTAGGTAGTTAGCCATATTCAAGACTGAACCACTATTTTATTATAATCTTTTGAAATAGAAATCATAGATACGGAGGCATCATTTTGGAAAAAAATATTTCAACTTTAGAAAAAAATCGCGGGCATGGCCCAACTTGGATCTTATTAATCGGAATTATTTTAATTGGTGCGAACCTAAGAGCACCTTTAACATCCGTTGGCTCCTTAATTTCATTCATACGTGACGATTTAGAAATTAGTAATGCATTAGCTGGCAGCATTACTACGCTACCTTTACTTGCGTTTGCATTCCTTTCCCCATTTGCTCCGAAAATAGCAAATCGGTTTGGGATGGAACGTACAATATTTATTTCTTTATTACTATTAGCCATAGGAATCATTGTACGATCATTTTTCGGTTCTGTATCGTTGTTTGCCGGAACCATTCTCATTGGCTTAGCCATTGCATTTGGAAACGTGTTATTACCTGGATTCATAAAAATGAACTTCCCTTTTAAAGTTGGAGTAATGACAGGAATATATGCAGTTTTCATGAATCTGTTTGGTGCTTTAGCATCCGGCTTAAGTGTTCCTATTTCCACTATCGGAAACATGGGATGGCAAGGGGCGCTTGCATTTTGGGGTATCCCTGCTATGATTGCCTTGCTTGTTTGGATGCCGCAATTGTTTAGAGAACAGAAATCACCAAAGGCAAAAGAGGATAGCCCATCCCAAAAAGGAAAAAGCATATGGCGTTCTCCATTAGCATGGAATATTACATTGTTTATGGGACTACAATCATTGATATTTTATACCTTAATTACATGGATGCCTGAGATTCTGCAATCCCATGGATATAGTTCAAGTACGGCTGGCTGGATGCTATTTCTTATGCAATTTGCTCTTATTCCATTGACGTTTATTATTCCTGTTGTTGCAGAGAAAATGAAAAACCAGAAATTGTTAGCCGGAATAACTGCAATTTTATTTATCGCTGGTATTGGCGGATTATTATCAAGTGTTCAATCACTAATGATCCCATCAGCTATCCTCATAGGAATGGGTGCAGGAAGTGCGTTTAGTTTATCTATGATGTTTTTTACACTTCGCACAACCAATGGTCAGCAAGCTTCTGAAATGTCGGGGATGGCACAATCATTCGGTTATCTTTTAGCCGCTGCAGGTCCAGTTCTATTTGGAGCTTTGCATGATATCACGAGTGGCTGGCAAGTCCCTCTTCTAATGCTAATCGGCATCTCCGTAGTAATATTAATTGTCGGTATCGAATCAGGAAAGAAAAGGGTTATCGAAGATACGCAAATACAAGAGAATTCTTCCTTACACCTTGGATAATTAATATATAAGAAGAAGTCCCATTTATGAGTAAGGATTTCTTCTATTTTTTTGTCCTTTAAGATAATAATAAAAGAACCAAAAACCCCTCCATCCCCCAGGCATAATCCCTATGAGAAAATAAAACTTTTTTCCTAATAAGTTCCATTAACGCTATTTAATTAATAATTTTGATTTATTCTGACATTACATTGTCATATTATATCAAATTTGTTATAATGTAAACGATTTCATATTTTTTAGATATAGTTACCCTTCAGATGCGAAATGGTAACGTTTAAATAAAGTACAGGGGGGAAGATGAGTGATAACCTTTATTGTTTCAATCATACTACTGATTACTGGCTATTTTACGTATGGAAAATATATAGAAAGACAATTTGATCCAGACAGTTCACGCAAAACTCCTGCCTATGCGAATAATGATGGAGTAGATTATGTTCCAATGAACAGGCATAGAAATGCTTTGATACAATTACTAAATATAGCTGGAACTGGTCCTATATTTGGACCGATTATGGGCGCGTTATTCGGTCCTGTAGCATTTTTGTGGATCGTTCTGGGGTCTATTTTTGCCGGTGCAGTACATGACTATTTAACTGGCATGATATCCATTCGGAATAAAGGAGCACATATTCCGGCGTTGGCAGGTAAATTTCTAGGCAATTTTTCAAAACATATTGTCAACATATTTTCTCTTTTGCTTCTTCTTTTAGTAGGTACTGTATTTGTCACGACTCCAGCATCTTTATTAGAAATTTTATTGGATGGCAAACTTACTTTAGGAGTAATCATTACGATAATATTTGTTTATTACCTTATGTCCACCATTCTTCCAATCGATAAAATCATTGGTAGATTTTATCCTTATTTCGGAGCGATTCTTTTACTTGGAACGTTGGGTGTGGGTGTTGCCTTAATATTCTCGGATTACAAAATCCCGGAATTGCATTTTACAAATATGCATCCAGATAACGTACCTATTTTCCCAATCTTGTTCTTTACAATAACATGTGGAGCCCTATCTGGATTTCATGCAACGCAATCACCAATCATATCCAGGACAGTGGAAAAAGAGTCACAAGGACGCTATGTATTTTACGGAATGATGATTGCAGAAGGAATTATAGCAATGATATGGGCTGCTGCAGCAATGAGTCTTCTTGATGGACAAACATTAAATGAATTGATTAACACAGGTACCCCTTCTGCCGTTGTAAATGAGGTATCAATGACCCTTCTGGGTGCAGTTGGCGGAACAGTTGCGGTGCTTGGAGCTATCGTACTCCCGATCACGTCGGGTGACACAGCATTCCGTGCTGCCCGATCCATTATTGCTGATTATGTAAATATTGGTCAAAAAAAATTAGGCAAACGTTTGTTGATTGCTATTCCTTTGTTTGGTTTATCTGCTTTGCTTACTCAAATTGACTTTAATATTCTGTGGAGATATTTTTCTTGGGCCAACCAGACAACAGCTGCTATTGCATTATGGATAGCAACGATGTACCTGATCATTAAAGGGAAAAATTACCTTGTTGCATTTGTACCTGCTTTCTTTATTACCTATATGGTATTTGTCTATATTCTGAGTGAGAAAATAGGATTTAATTTAAACTTAAATGTATCGTTTATTATAGGGTTCATTTTAACTGTTATCCTGACTGTATTGTTCTTCAAGAAAGCCAGAATGAATAAAGAAGAAAATATCAAAACAGATATAGATGCTGCATAATATGGTGAGGGTGAGCGCACCTAGCGTCCACCCTCTAATTATGTTTACTGATTCTTTTCATTTCTAAATCTATCTTCTAACCGAACCTTAAAGTCGCTATACCTCTTTGATGTTCTTCTATTTCCTCTCTCTTCAAAATAATGAAAAAGGAAATAATTACTTCAATACCGTTCTAGTCCCCCCTCTACTAGTAAAATTAAAACCTGTTCCTCACCATGGGAATGTGCTAAACCAAATGGGTTCTGGTTCTTTGTCTGATATTACTGCTGGTGTGGATTGGTGCATTGAAAACAAATGTAAATACGACATTCATATTTTATCCTTATCATTAGGAAGCGCAGCATCAGAGGATGAGGGTCCGATGGTGCAAGCAGTTAATCAAGCGTGGGCAGAAGGAATTATTGTATGTGCAGCTGCTGGTAATGATGGACCAAATGAAGAAAATATATCTTCGCCAGGCATTTGCCAGAAAATCATTACCGTAGGACAGCACATTATCATTTCTCTTTTCAAACAAAAAGGCTGTTCACGGTAAAAATAACTATTATCACAATATTTTTTGATAAGATATCCAGATGAAATTGAAAAATCATACAGAGAAGAAATCGATACAGAATTGTTATTAGCATGGCACCAACAGTTCCCACCAGATTTATATGAGAAGCACCGTAATCAAGCTATTCAAGAATTCAAGGCAATCGCAACCCATTTATTGATTTTCCAGAGAAGATAGCCCAACATTTTAAAAAACGTTAACAGTATTTCTATATTTTTGTTGTTCTGTCTTGAAAAATACTCTAAGCATAAACAGAGAGCCATTATATCAACGACTCTCTTGTCTATAACTTTAGCTAGTTTGTATCTTTCTATCAGTGCTTTTAACTGTAGTTTTTTTGGATTGCGTGATATATAAAGCAAATCCAATAAGACACCAAACTCCTAATATCAACCACTCACTAGGCCAACTCAAAGAAGAAGGCATCCCTGGTAAATAAAAGCTAATAAAAGCTATACTTAATATGATTGCGAGCACCCCTGTTACTCTCCAGTATTTCACTTTATATGGACGTACTAACTCTGGTTCCATTTTTCTTAGTTGCATAAAAGAAAGAGAGACAATTAAATAACCGACCACAATCCCTACTCCGCCAGCGTTGACAATCCATACAAGTGCCGGTCTACCTAAAAAAGGAGCAATAAAAGCGAGTAACCCTAAAAATACGATAGCATTCGACGGTGTTTTATATTTTGGATGGATATGACTAAACCATTTTGGAATCATCCCACGAATAGCCATAGCATACAAAATTCGACTTCCACCAATAATAAATGCATTCCAACTTGTAATAATCCCTGCTACTCCGCCGATCACTAAGATCGTACCAAACCACTCGCTTCCAAATAGATTCACCATTGCATCAGCAGTTGCCAGCTCTGTAATAGCAAGTTGTGACTCTGTTAATCCAACTGTAACTCCAAAAACGATTAATAAGTAAAAAATAACTGAAGTAATAATAGAAGCAATCAAAATTTTTCCTATGATTTTTTGTGGTGCTTTTATTTCTGAAGCAACCTGAGGAATAACATCAAAACCAACAAACAAAAATGGGATCATAATTAAAACAGACATTGTGCCACCCACTCCGCCTTTAAAAAGGGGTTGGATATTTGATGTACTTCCATTTTTAACTGCCCCAAACACTAAAAGAAGTCCCACAAGCACAATAGCGACAGTGAAAATGGACTGAAAAATAGTGGCCGGCTTAATTCCGAAATAATTCAACGCAGTTAATAAAATTGCACCAACCGATCCAATTAGCACCCATGTTAGATAAACATCCCATCCTCCTAATGTCCATAAATACATTTGATGTTTAACTGGAACAACATAATCTATAACTGTTGGCAAAGCAACCGCCTCAAAAGTGATTACAGAAACATATCCGAATAAAACAGCCCAGGCAGCAACAAAGGAACTTTTCTTTCCAAACGCTCTTAAAACAAAAACCAAACCGCCGCCTGTTTCCGGTATAGCTGAAGCCAGTTCAGCATATGTTAAACCAATAAAAACAACCAGCAAACCGCCAATAATAAAGGCTATCACACTGCCCAAGAAGCCAGCTGTTACTACCCATTCACCTGATAGAACAACCCATCCCCAACCAAGCATAGCCCCCATGGCTAAAAATAAAACGTCTGTCATCGACATTGATTTCGAGAAATTCTTATTCATATAAATACTTCACTCCTTGTGACTTATCTACGTGATTTCTATTTTTCTGATTCAGCAACATCTACCTTTGAGTTCTGTAGATAACACCATTTAACGTCTGCTTACAGTAATATTTGACAATACACATCATTACCTTCTTTGTCCAACACCAGTTTGATATCATCGTATAAAATCGCAGAAATCGCTTACAATCTGTGAGTTTTTTCGACAGAATGACAATAGCCAACTTTCTTCTAGTTTAGTTCCCTATTATACTTCAGCGTCATGCCCCTTATTCGAATATAGTAATAAGTATGACAATTATCTGATATAATAAAAAGTACCAGTTATGAACTTTTTTAGGTACCAGATTAGGAACTTGGATCTTATTCCGGTGAACAAATGTGAAATATAATTAGAAGTCTAATAAACAATAGATTCTTTGGTAAAATAATAATTTACTTAGAACAAAAATGATTAGAAGATATTTTAAAGATAATTGTTTTATTCAAATTGAGTTATTCATGAAATGAAATCACCGACTAAAACATATTTTCTCTAAAGCGTTAATTATTTTAGTAAGTTTCATTAAAGGTAGTCGGAAAATTATTTTACTTTTAAATTAGGCAAAACACTGTTATAATAACTTTTGTGCAAGAATATAAATTAATAAAAAACCCCAAACATTTGTATCTTGCAAATATAAATGATAGGTGGTATTCACAAATGGAAGGCAATAAAAATTATCAGGTTTTATTGTATTATAACTATGTCCGAATTGAAGATCCTGAGGCATTTGCCAAAGAACATCTTCAATTTTGTAATGACTTAGAACTAAAGGGCCGCATTTTAGTTGCCCACGAAGGAATCAACGGGACGGTTTCTGGAACAGTTGAACAAACCAACAAATATATGGAAACGATGCATAATGATCCACAATTTGCTAATATGGCTTTTAAGGTTGATCCGCATGACGGGCACGCTTTTAAGAAAATGCATGTACGCCCTCGTAAAGAATTAGTCACACTTCGCTTAGAAGATGATATAAATCCGAAGAGAACAACAGGAAATTATTTAGAGCCAAAGGAATTTCTACAAGCGATGCAGGAAGAAGATACTGTCATTCTTGATGCTAGAAATGATTATGAATATGACCTTGGGCACTTTCGCGGTGCGATCCGGCCTGACATTGAAACATTCCGTGAATTACCGGGATGGGTACAAGAAAATAGTCATCTTCTTGAAGGCAAACGTATCCTAGCATATTGTACAGGTGGTATTCGTTGTGAGAAATTTTCCGGCTGGTTATTAAGAGAAGGCTTCGAGGATGTTTCGCAACTTCACGGTGGTATTATAACATACGGAAAGGATCCTGAGGTTCAAGGTGAACTATGGGATGGCAGATGTTATGTTTTTGATGAGCGCATTTCCGTACCAATAAACAGAAAAGAACATGTTACTGTCGGGGTTGATTATTTTGACGGCAAACCATGTGAACGTTACGTGAACTGTGCAGATCCAGATTGCAACAAACAAATTCTCTGTTCGGAAGAAAACGAACATAAATATATGCGCGGTTGTACGCATGAATGCCGCACAAGCCCACGCAGCCTGTATATAAAAGAACATGACTTAGCTGAAGAAGAAATTCAACGCAGACTGGACATTATTGAAAGAGAAGAACAAATGAAACAAAAAGCGTAATAAAAAGACGGCCGTCATTGGCCGTCTTTTCATTTAAGTATTTTCTCCGGCTCCGGTTGATTTTCTCCGGCTCCGGTTGATTTTCTCCGGCTCCGGTTGATTTTCTCCGGCTCCGGTTGATTTTCTCCGGCTCC